>JAGOUK010000153.1 GCA_018061225.1 Candidatus Omnitrophota bacterium
GGTGTCGCCTGAGCGGAAAGGCTGCTCCAGCAACTGCCCGGTCTTAAGACTGACCAACTTGGCGCGCACAATTGGAGCGCGTTGCTGCATTTTGACATGCTGAAACCATACTATTTGAAAGAGCTGGTTATTGTATTTAATAACGACACCGTTCTTAAACTCATTGGCACTGATCATAGCTAGCCTTATCGGTTAATGGATTGGAGTTTTTTGGGGATGCCGGCGGTCAGCACTTCAGCGCCGCGGTCCGTGATCAGGAGCATGTCCTCGATACGGACGCCAAATTGGCCGGGCAGATAGATGCCTGGCTCAACGGTGATGACCATTCCCGGTTCCAACACTTCCGGCGCTCTGGAGGATACCGAAGGCCCCTCATGGATCTCCAGTCCGACCCCATGGCCTGTGCTGTGGCCAAAAAACTTTCCGTATCCTTTTTTGTCAATGTACTCACGGCAGGCCAGATCGACATCTTTCGCCTTGACCCCCGGTCCGGCCTTACGGATTCCCAGAGCCTGAGCCTGAAGCACCGTGTTATAAACCTTCTGCTTCAAAGGCGGTATTTTACCGGTGAAGAAACAGCGGGTCAAGTCAGAGTGATAGCCTTCGTAGACGCAGCCCATGTCGACAAGGATAAGGTCGTTTTCGCGAACGCGAGTTTCGCCCGTCACCGCATGCGGCATCGAAGAATTTGGGTCAGCGGCGATAATAATATCAAAAGCGGGCTTCTGCGAACCGAACATCTTTGTGTCATATTCCAACTTTGCCTGAATTTCCCGCTCCTTCATTCCGGGCGCGAGACTGGATGCCAGACTCACCATGCCCAGGCGCATGATTTCGACGGATTGACGGATCTTGGCGATCTCTCCGGCATCTTTGCGCAGTCTCAAAACTTCAATCGCATCATGAATAGGCACGAGCGAGGTCGACATGCAAGCCCGCGATAGCGCCCGATGCAATGCGAACGATATTCTCCCCGCTTCCACGCCGAGCCGGCGAACCCCGTGGCGTTCGCAAATCTCGCGAACCATGACCGAGTATGGTTTTTTATCCCTAAGCACAATGGTGAAGCCTTTGAGCTCCCGGCGAGCCTGTTCGAGATATCTAAAATCGGTTAAAAAATACCGCTTATCTTCCAGCAACACCGCGTAAGACTCAGTCCCGGTATACCCGCTTAAATAAGAAACATTGGCTTCACAGCTGATGAAAAAAGCATCGATATTGCGGGCTTCAAAAACATTCGAGAACCGCTCAAGTCGCTTAAGTATGCTCATGCGCGCGGTTTCCTTTTGGGCTTAGAAGTACGTTTGCGGGCGGATGCCTGGGGTTTAAGCTTGATGCCAACCTTGATGGTTTCTTCGGTTGAAATTAGGCGCGACAATGCCGCGAGACCGAGCTCATAACTGTGGGGACCAAATCCCGATATCTGCCCAGAAGCCACGGGCGAGATTAAAGATTGGTGGCGAAACGCCTCTCTGGCATAAATATTGGAGAGGTGCACTTCCACAACGGGAAGCCGCACGGCAGCGACAGCATCTCGGATAGCCACGCTGGTGTGCGTGTACGCGGCGGGGTTGATCAGGATACCGGCATACACGCCGGGAGCGGAGCCGATCTTTGAGACGATCTCCCCCTCATGATTGGATTGAAAAAATTCAATCCCCATGCGTTCGCGGGATGCGGTGGCCGCCAGCACGCGGTTGATCGAAGTCAGGGTCGCCGTACCGTAAACGCCCGGCTCGCGGGAACCCAAAAGGTTCAGATTTGGCCCATGAATGACGAGGATTTTTTTCACGCGGCCTCCGGAGTGTTTTTGAGATTCTTGAAGTTGAAGTGAAGATCATGCCGGAACATATACACCACGCCCCCAATGGCGCTCATCAGAATCAAAAAGAACAGAAAAAGGATGGCCAGCGCGCCTGAGGTCTCGTGACCCACGATTGGCGAAAAAAAGTATTCAAATCCTTTTTCCCGCAGTCCAAGCCCTCCAAAGGACGGCAACATACCAAACAAATGAACCAGAGGCGTGCGGATCAGGAGCTGATGCAGCTCCGCAGAAGCCGACAGCGCCTTGAGTATCCACCAAATCGAAAAAATATTCAAAAACTGTCCGGCCGCCGCAACAATGCAGATCCTAAGGACTAGGCCCTTATCTTTCGTGAGCTCGTGCATTGCGTGATACAGCTCTCCCAGTTTTTTGACTCCGGGGATATTCTGGATGCCGGCTGTGAGAAAGGAGAGTTTGGCGACGTGATGTTTATTAAAAATCAGCCACAGCCCGATACAGGCCAGAACGAGGGCGCCAAGCACCATCGCCGGAACCCGGTGATCCAATTCTTTTACCAGAAAAAGCACCGTCAGACTCGGAATCAGAATAAAAATGAAGAGCCCCAGAATCCGGTCCATGAGACAGGCGCTAAACGACTCCACCCGTTTTCCGGTGACGAGTGACGCGCAATAGGCCTTCACCAGATCTCCGCCCACAGCCGACGGAAGGAAGTTGTTAAAAAATAGCCCGACAAAAGTCAGATGAACCGCGTCTTTGATTCCCAGCAGTAAACCCTGCGCCCTAAAGACCAGCCTAAGCCGCCATCCCATCAAAAAACCAGAGGTCAACACCAACACAAAGCCAACTCCCAGGGCGACAAAATCAACATGCCGCAATGCCAGTGCGACACCGCCGTAATTGTCCCGGAAGCTCCAGGCAAAAAAGGCCAAAAATGCAATACTGATTAATATTCGGAGGAGATTCGAACCCATGGGCGCTTAGCCTAACACATTCTCATCAAATCTGAAAAGAACATCAAAGGCAATCGAGGGGTGGCGAATGGTTGAAGGGAATGGCGGAAAAGGTCCGGCGGCGGCCAGAAGCCGTTCGGCGAACCGCTGAGCCTCCACGGGGGTTCCTTTGGGAGCCCAGACCCCCTCGACCCGTCCGTTTCGCGCTAGAACAAAGTGGACCGGAAGTTCCTTTAGAGAAGACATCGCCACTGACTCCTTCGATGCCCGACGGACCAACTTACTGCGGATCGCCTTAAAATAAGCGGAAAAAACCAGTCCCGTGGAAGGATCGTCCAGCACTCGCTGGGCCGATACGGCGGTCTCATTCTCCGCTAGGCCTGCGTGCGAAGAGGCCGGACCGCTTTGCACGACCGCTGGCGGATTGGGCACCGGACTGTCATCCGGCGCGCGCTCCACGGCATCCGGCTTCCGGGTGACTATCCTCACGGATATTTCCCGGTCGGCGGTTTCGTGTTGTGATATTTGTGAAATACCACCCGATTCGAACCAGGCCCACCCGCCAATCACTGCCGTGTGGAGCAGCAGCGAAAATCCGCATGCCATCAGAAGGCGCTGCTGTGTGATTCCCAAATATCTTGGTTTCATGAACTTCCAACCTTGTCATGGAAAGGCCACATATCCTCAAAACAATACCACTCTTCCGGAGATTCGGCGATCATGGACTCCAATAATTCCGCCAACTGCTGCTGAATGGCTAATACGGAGTCGGCCCGATCGGAAGCAGCCGGCGCATCAATACGGCCGTGTATCGTGAGCAAAGGACGCTTCGTATCCCCTTGCACAAATCGAAGTGACGCCGCGAGAATGGGCGCGCCGGTCCGCGCGCAAAGACGCGCGGGCCCTTGAGGCAGCTT
>JAGOUK010000154.1 GCA_018061225.1 Candidatus Omnitrophota bacterium
GTCCAGGCGCGTTTAAACTTGCCTGACGCGTCCCACTCAAGCTCATCGATCTTATTGCCATTAGGATCGATCGTCAGCATCCACCGTCCATTCGTGTCAAAAAACCTCCGGGTACCCATCTCCGACACCACCACCGCGCGCTTGCCGTTGCCGTCCATCAATACAAAATCATTACCTACTCTGGTCCATGACCCCTGACGCACCTCCTCCGCCCGCTGCCGCGCCGCATCGACGTTCATGGAATAATGATCGATCAGCGATGTGGCCAACGCTTCCCGATCCGGCTCGGTTCGCTCATTCACCTCCGCCATCCGCGCTCCGGCGGATCTCTTGGGATTCCTGGATGCGATCTCATCAATGACTGATGTGAAAGGACCCCACTCCACTCCGTAGCTGGAGGAGTCTGGGGAGGCGTGGAGTAAGCCCTCGTACACCTTGTGGATCGCGTCCGCGTCCGCGTCGCTCAGATGTGATACGACCGTGACCCGCACCCTTTTTTCTGATTCTAAACCACCGATATCCGCAGAGGATGAAGCGTTACGGGGGCCATCCTCCTCATCGTCAACTGATTCAAAAAAGATCCGCGCATCGATCTCATCTTCAAGCTCTGATGTGAAAGACGCGATGTGGGCCGAGGGTCTTGCGTGAAGACCTCTCCTGATTTTGATCTCCACTTCGGCAGTCCTGGCATTTCCAAAGAGCGATCGGATCCTGAGCCTCAGGTCTTCCAATAGCCCTTCTTCGTCGGCAGAAACACCCTGACGCGCATGAGATTCTAGAACCTCAGCAACTGCCCGCATCAGCGGAATGTGGAGCTGCCCATCTCTATTAGCGCCATACCCCAACTCCAATTGCAGCGGGTCATCCGGATGAGACAACAAGAGCCTCCTGACATCTTTTTCGTCATTCATGATAGCCGTATCTCTCGACTCCCGGTCCGCCCCGGCGCTCATAGCGAGATCGGCCCATTTGAAGTAGCGGGCCGGCTCCTCGCGGGTCAACACCTGCCATACCCGATGCGCGAATGCCGCCGTCCTTTCGCCTGGTTTGATCCGAGCGAAGACCGGCTGATACTCCCATTCGGACATTCGCGCGCCGGAAGTCGGGCGCTGAGAGCCGCGGCCAGAATTTCCCCCATCGGCCTCAATCAGATCGAAGTATTTGCGAAGCATCAGCCGGCAGTTGTCTACATACACACCTTTGAAGTAATAGAGATTGGGCGCGAACATCCCAAATTGCCTGGTGCCGTTCGGACCCAGGCTTTGTCTCGCTTCAAAAGAGCGGGACATGTTCACCGTTAGAATAGTCAGCCCAAAAATGACGGCCGACGTTTTGAAGGAATGTGCCAGGTTCCAGCCGTTAACAAATAACATGGCCGCTCCGAACAAAAGCCCGCTCAATGCCGAGGTTATCAGCAGTCTTCCGATGCTTTCGATGTCGACCGCGTTGATCGCTTCCCGCAATCTGTCCTGACCAAGATCCGGATCGTCCGCATAATACTCCCGAACCTCCCGATCGAATGCCTCGACCATCGCCATCGCGACCCTCCGGTCCACCCCCCTCTTCTCGAGATCTCTGACATATTTATCCAACGTCCAATCTCCCATGCCGACAGCCATCCGCGCCGCGGCGGGCTCCGGGCCTGAGTGCGCGGTGTCGATCACTCTAAACCCCGACTGAGCGGAGTACAGGCCCAACCCCTCCACTTGCGATCCATCGGTCAGCTCGAGCACGCCCAAAAGCGGGTCACCAACGGACGTCATCCCGGCCGGCGCGAACACGGCCCGGGCTCGGCGCTCGTATGCCGGCACAGGATCGATCAGATAATGCGTGCCGGGCGTCTCTCCCAGTGCGGCTCTTCCGAAATACCGCATGATATTCTTGAGGGCTAGCGTAAGCGAGATCAACTGAGTGAACCCGTAACGCTCCCCATCCTCCGCGTAGCTGGAGGCAGATGTCCAATGCTTCAATCTATCCTCATATTTTCCGGCGGTCGGCAGGGCAAATGCTGCCATGGCGTCGGCGACGGTGTTCTCGTAAAAAACATTGCGTGTTAAAAAGTAATCGACGCCGGGCCTTACAACAATGCTCAGACGCTCCGACAGGGCGTCCATCGCGGCTGAATCCAAAAGATCGATGCTGTGATAATGCATCCGAACTGGTCCGCTCAACGCGCCAAATTTATCACGAGCTCGATCGACGATCGCGGGATCAAGATCAAGAAGGATCAGATTGATATCCCAGCCGTCCATCTCCGCGCCGACAGCTTCAAACGCTTCCCGGATCAGTTCGATCAGGTCTGCTGTTTCGTTTTGAATATCCCCGAGTCCAGCCTGAGCCAGAACCAGCCTTTGTTCCCCGGAAGCTTCCCGCCGGCGGATCAGTCCGATCATATCCTCTTTCAACAGATCACTTTGAGCGGTCATATGCGTGGCGCCGGAACGCTGATCCCAGCCGCCGTCTCGCAGCGGCCTACGTCCAAATCCAAAGCTCGCCTGCCCCACGCCGTAGAACGGCAGCAAGAATATACGGTCAATATCCGCGCCCATTTTTTCCAGGTCCCTTTTAATCGGGTCGTCCGCCAGAATAGACCGTTTGATCCGATCGGCCCTTGCCGGTGATCGATCGATCAAGTTATCCCAGTGTCTGCCGGCCGACGCCTGATTCTCCGCCATCCGCGCGCCCTCGGCGCTTGGCTGGCCGGCCGACTCTTCTTTAACCGCCGGATCCGCCAGCGGTGCCTCATCGTTCATGATCGACCAGTACTCTCGCGCGTGATCATCCAGGCTTTTGAGATTGTCGTTGAGCCAGTCGGCGATTCCCGCCGCCTCGGCCTCAGAGTAGCCCGCTTCTTCGGCCATCTTCAGGATCGATTCACGGTCCAATACCGCCTGCAGATGAGCGACCGCGGCCCTGATCTGCCCCGGCCGGATGCCTTCCGCCTCCATGAAGGCATCTATCAAGCGATATTTTTTAGCTAATCTCGCGACTGCTTCATTCCACCTCCGGACATTGTCCCGGCCGGACTCACGAGCCTGATAAGCCCTGTTGAGATCGTATTGGATGTCCTTTTCGTTGAGTCCTAGCCAGGTCAAAAGCGTTTCAAACGGCATCAGGATCGAATGCTCAGCATGACTGCCTGTGTACTTCATGACCGCCGTGCTCTGATCCGTGTCGATAAAGGTCTTCGGCTTCAATCCCTCATCCATGTCCACAGCGACCATGGAGTCTACCCCGCCATCCGGGTCGTCCGGATCGTCTGTTTCTTCACCGGCAAAACCATAATTATCGATGTGATGATCGTATCTCCTGGTCAAGAGGTCCAAAGCCCAAATCCCCGCCCTATTGGATGCGGGTGTGTTCGTTTTGCGCTGGAGAGCATAATTGCCGCGTTCGACGATTCGGACCAAATACTTGGATTCGGCATCGCGCTCCGGGAACCCAAGCGAAACCGCCTGATTCGGCGTGATCCGGCGGACTTCCGCTACCGGGACACCCGCGCGTTCCGCCATCAAATACGCCAGCCGCTCGCGCCGTCCCTCGTTTTTGACGTCCCCGCGCGCGGAGTCGTAACCTTTGCTTTTTACGATCCAGTAGGATCCGTCGTCCGACCTGACCACCCCGTCGTGCGGCAGCCGCGTTTCAAGCGAT
>JAGOUK010000155.1 GCA_018061225.1 Candidatus Omnitrophota bacterium
GGTGTCGCGGGAACAATCATGTAGAATGTCACGATATTTTTATATATACTGATTAATACTAAACCAACATGCCCCAACTATTTCCTAAACGCATCAACACCATCGCAAAACTCTCCATCATTGGAGTGTTGGGTGCTGTCGTTGGCCTGCTTGTGTTGGGCGGCATACTCACCAGGGCTCCTTACTACACTCAAGTCGGCATTCCCCGCGAACAAGGCGTGCCGTTTAGTCATAAACATCACGTCGGCGGCGTCGGTATCGACTGCCGTTTCTGTCACACCAGCGTCGAAAAAGGTGCTTTCGCCGGCATCCCTCCGACCACGACATGCATGAAGTGTCATTCTCAGATTTTTGCCGACGCGCCGATGCTCGCGCCCGTCCGCGAAAGCATGAAGACCGGCAAGCCCATGGAATGGGTCAAAGTGCACGACCTTCCGGATTACGTTTACTTCAACCACAGCATTCACGTCGCCAAGGGCATGGCCTGCGTAACCTGCCACGGTCAGGTCGATCAGATGCCGCTCATGATGAAGCAGAACACGCTGCACATGGAATGGTGCTTGTCCTGTCACACGAATCCCGAAAAATTTGTCCGGCCCCGCGAGCATGTCTTTGACCCTTTATGGAAAAGCGAAGAGAATCAGAAAACGCTGGGCGAGCGTCTGGTAAAAGAGTATAAAATTAAGAAATTAACCGATTGCTCGGTGTGTCACCGATAGTCATTCGAGAGATAACAAAGCCTTCATGAGAGAACAAGAACAGCCCAATCCAGTCGACATCAGCAAATTGAGCGAGAACCTGCAGGGCAAGTCAGGCCAGGATTACTGGCGCAGCTTTGAGCAGGCGGCTGATACTCCGGAGTTCAAGGCCTGGGCCAAACACGAATTTCCCAATGAGCCAGAAGTCTGGGATCGCGGCACCACGCGCCGTGACTTCCTGCAGCTCATGGGCTCAATGATCGCGCTCGCGGGACTCGCCGGCTGCACCCGCCAGCCCGTCGAAAAAATCGTTCCTTACGTCAAACAGCCCGAGGACCTGGTCCCGGGCCGCCCCCTTTATTACGCTTCCGCCGTGACGCTCGACGGTTACGCTCGCGGCGTTTTGGTCGAAAGCCATATGGGCCGCCCGACCAAGATCGAAGGTAACCCCGCGCATCCCGACGGCCAGGGCGCGGCGGATTCCAAGACTCAAGCTTCGGTGTTGGGCCTTTATGACCCCGACCGCTCCAAGACAGTCCTTCAAAACGGACAAGTCAGCACCTGGACGGCTTTTGCCGCAGCTGTGACCAAGCGGCTCGATATCCAAAGGGTCAAAGAAGGGGAAGGGCTTCGCGTCCTCACCCGCACGGTTGTTTCTCCGACGCTTGCCGCTCAGCTCTCGAGTGTGCTCAAGCAATTTCCGAAGGCCAAGTGGATTCAATACAGCCCGGTCAACCGTGATAACGCCCGTGAAGGCGCAATCCGCTTCTTCGGTTCTGACTTTGCGGCCCGTTATCATGTGGATGCGGCGGATGTCATCTTGGCATTGGATTCTGACTTTTTAAACGACGGCCCCGGCAGTCTGCGCTACGCGCGTGAGTTTGCTTCCCGCAGAAAAGCCCGCGGCGGCAAAATCCTCAAAGGCAAGATGAACCGCCTTTATTCGGTTGAAAGTTCCGTGACGCTCACCGGTTCTTCCGCCGATCACCGCTTGCCGCTGGCCTCTTCGCGTATTGAAGCGCTTCTTGTGGGTGTTGCTGCCAAGCTTGGTCTTAAGGTCAAGGCCGATACCTCCTTCACCGCTGAAGAAAATAAATGGATCAGCGCCGTCGCCAAGGATCTCGGCTCAAACAAGGGTCGTTCCCTGATCATCGCGGGTGACGCGCAGCCGGCATCGGTTCACGCGCTGACACACGCGCTCAACCGCACCCTTTCGAACAACGGCAAAACCGTCGTTTACACCAAGACCATCGAGCCGGTTTCGCAGGCGCAAACGGCCGCCCTCCGCGAGTTGGCCGCCGATCTTGAGGCGGGCAAAGTTGACGACCTTTTCATGCTGGATTCCAACCCCGTCTACGACGCTCCGGCAGATTTGATTTTTTCAGAAAAAATCACACGCGCCGCTTTCCGGGCGCATCTCGGCAGCCGGGAAGATGAAACGGGCGTTAATAGCCACTGGCATGTTCCGTCGGCGCATTACCTCGAATCCTGGTCCGATGCCCGCGCGTTTGACGGAACCGTGTCCTTGATCCAACCCTTGATTCAGCCGCTGTACGGTGCCAAAAGCGCCATCGAAGTCGCCATGCTGCTGGAAGGCAAAAATGGTGTTTCGGCGCACGACCGCGTACAGGAATATTGGAAATCACAGGGCGAATCCGGCATCGATTGGGACAAGAGCCTGCACGACGGCGTGGTCGCCGGCACTGCCTTTGAAGCGCAGAATCCCGAACCGTCGTCCAAACCCGATCTTCGTTTGAGCGCGGTCTCCAAGCCCGCAGATGGCGTGGAAGTGAACTTTAGACCCGATCCCATGATCGGTGACGGAACTTTTGCGAACAACGCCTGGCTTCAGGAAATGCCCAAGCCCATCACCCGCATCACCTGGGAAAACATCATCGCAATCTCTCCCGCCACCGCCGAAAAGATCGGCATCAGCAAGACAAAGCTCGCCGCGCTGGATGCGGGCGGTCGCTACGCGGCTTCCGAAATTATTTGGATCGATCGCGCCGGCCGCGTCTTGGAAGGCCCGGCTTGGATCGTGCCGGGTCATGCGGATGACAGCGTCACCGTTTATCTGGGTTATGGACGCAGCCGCGCCGGCAAGATCGGCGACATCATCGGCTACAACGCCTATTCTCTGAGAGCAAGCGATTCTCCTGATCAGTTTTTGGATGGGAATATTGGACTGACCGGCAAGCGGACCGCCGTTGCCTCCACGCAGGATCACGGCAGCATGGAAGACCGTCATCTGGTGCGCGAAGCGACCGCCGCGGAATACGCGAAGCATCCGGACTTTGCCGCGCATCTGGTGCACACCCCCAAACCGAATGAAACACTCTTTAAGACCTCCGACCACTTGAAGGGGGAGAATCAATGGGGAATGTCCATTGATCTCAATACCTGCATCGGTTGCGGCGCCTGCACAACGGCCTGTCAGTCCGAAAACAATATTCCAGTCGTCGGTAAGAAGAATGTGCTCGACGGCCGCGAAATGCATTGGATCCGTGTTGACCGGTACTTTGAGGGCGAAGCCTCCAATCCGCGCGTCGTCCATCAGCCCGTGCCTTGTATGCAGTGCGAGAACGCGCCCTGCGAACCGGTCTGCCCGGTCGGCGCCACGACACACAGCTCCGAAGGCTTGAACGACATGGTCTACAACCGCTGCGTCGGAACCCGTTACTGCGCCAACAACTGCGCTTACAAGGTTCGCCGCTTCAACTTTTACAACTTTGTCGATGACGCGCCGAGCCTCAAGCTCCTGCGCAACCCGGACGTGACGGTCCGCACCCGCGGCGTCATGGAAAAGTGCACCTATTGCGTTCAGCGCATCAACTTGGTCCGCATCGAGGCCAAGAAGGAAGACCGTCCGAACCGTGACGGTGAGATCGTGACCGCCTGTCAGCAGACTTGCCCGACACAGGCCATCAACTTTGGAA
>JAGOUK010000156.1 GCA_018061225.1 Candidatus Omnitrophota bacterium
GCTTTGGTGATGCCGGTGCCCGGCTCCGGGATCATGCCGGGCGAAAGCGACTTAAGGAACAGCTTCACTGAGGAGCGGTCCAGCGTCAGGGGGACTTGCCCGTAAGCTACACCCGCGAACGCGACCACACCGATGCGGTCGCCGCGCGTGATTTCGACCAAGTCCTGAAGCTCTAACTTGGCCTTTTCGATGCGGCTGGGCGGAATATCTTGCGCGAGCATGCTGTCAGACACGTCCACAGCGATCACGATGTCGATGCCGCTGGATTTGGCCATAACGGTTTTACCAGGCGCCTGCGGACGCGCCAGCCCGACCACGATCAGCGCCAACGCCGTCAAAAAAATCCCCGTCTTCAAGACTCGCATCGGCCTCGAAAGGCTCGAGACCAATTGCAGTGCCGCGGAATTGCCCGCGTAACGCCTCAGGCGATACCCTTTCCAGATCTCCGACAGCGCGAAGAAAAATAAAAAGCCGATGGCCATCCAAATCCATTTAAATTGATGCGGGTCTGCCCAGGTCATGGCATTTTCCTCCACACCAAGTTTCTCAACAGGAACTCCGCCACGAGAATCCACAACACCCACCCGAGATATTTGGCGTAATGCTCGTCGTACGTTGTGTAGCTATTGACCTTCACTTCGGTTTTTTCGAGCTTATTGATCTCATTGAAGATGCTTCGCAGCCCCGTCTCGTCCTTCGCGCGGAAGTAGAGGCCGCCGGTGTTCTTGGCGATCTCTGTCAGCAGTTTTTCGTCGATCTCAGTGTAGGTCTGTATCAGACGGCGCGTGCCCGTGCGCGGATCATCGATGGGCACCATGGCCTGACCGTCGGTGCCGACGCCGATGGCGTAGACTTTGACGCCGAGCTTGTGGGCAATGTCGCCGGCCGTTTTGGGATCGATCTCGCCGGAATTATTGACGCCGTCCGTCATCAACACGACCACCTTGCTCTTGGCTTCGGATTCGCGTAGGCGGCTGACCGCGGTTGCAAGCCCCACACCGATTGCCGTTCCATCTTCCATCATCCCCATCTCGACCCGTCCCAGGAGGCGCGAGAGGGCTTTGTGATCCGTCGTGAGCGGGCTGATGGTGATCGCGTGTTTGGAAAAAATGACCAGGCCGATGCGGTCGTGGGAACGGTTCTGAATGAAGCGCTCCGCTTCCTGCTTGGCCGCCGTCAGGCGGTTTTCGGGATGAAAGTCCAGCGTTGCCATGGAGCTTGAGGTGTCGATGGCGATCATGACGTCGATCACTTCGCGTGATTCCTCGGTCTTACCCTCACCCGTCTGCGGTCTCGCGACGGCAAAAATGAGCACGCACAGCGCCGCCAGACGCACGAGGGTCAGGACCAGCCGACGCATCGATAGCTGCCTCGCGCCCGCGTCCCGAACGATCTGAACGCTTGAGAACTTGAGACTCGCCTCGCGGTTGATCCAATTGAGCAGTGTGAGAACGGCCAGGATCACGGCCGGGATGATGAAGATGAGGTAGATCGGGTGCGCTAATCTCACCGGGACTTCTCCTGACCCGCGGCGGCCATCGACTTACCGCGCCCTGCTTTCTTCGTGGTCTCGGCCGGCACGGTGCGAAGGATTATTTGACGCGTGAGCTCCTGTGTTTCTTGAGCCCGCTCTGCCGTCGGAATATCGCGCGCAAATTTGACCAAGTCGGCGGCGTTCAGGACGGAGCGGACCTCATCCGACTCCGCTTCCGCTGCCGGCGCCGCGTTCATGGCCGCGATGAATTCTCGCGTGGTCTCATCGGGCGACCCCACACCGAAGCGGCGAATGATGTAAAGCTTCAGGATGCCGGTCAGCTCGTCGTAATAGAGTTTGTGCTGCCCCGCGACGATCAGCTGCTGCTTCTCGAGCCGATCCAGAGCTTCCAGGGCGCGCTGATGCGCGGGCTTGCGCAGCTCTCGCCAGGCTTCAAAACGCTTCCAACCCATCCAACCAAGAAGCATCAGGACCAACAACCCGAGCATGCCGAGCCCGATCATGATCCAGCGGCGGCGACGCTGGGCTTCTGTCTCGAGTGACAAAGGGTCTTTCATCGGGCGGATGTCTTTGGATTCTTTTTGTTCGCCGAGCACGCTGAAGACTTCGACAGACCACTTTTCGGTGTGAATAACCCCGGCTTTGCCCGCGGGGTCCTTAAATCGGATCGGAATGGATGGAACAGTGTAGCGGCCGGTCTCAAAAATCGTGAGCGCAATGCGGAAGCCGTCCGCGGTGACGCCCTTAGCTTTCTTTGGCGCGACGCGCTCAACGCGCTTGACGACAAACGGCGGCATCTGCAAGTCTTTAGGCAAATCTTCCAGTTTGAAGGCGTCATCATGAACAATATCGGCGGCCACGATGATTTCGTCCCCGATTGTCGCCTTCTGAGTGCTCACCGAAAAGCTCGCCTCAAACCCGCCATTCCCCGCCCCCGCCGAAACGGAGACTGGTAGTAACAGCAAGAGCAAAGCAACAGATCGCGCAATGAGCCCGTATCCTAGGCGCGACGCGCGACGCATGCCGCGCACGCGAAGCGTGCCACCACGCGAGCAAGGAGCAACGACGCAGACGGGCTCTTTGCGCAGTCCGTTAAGCAAAGCGGCCTCTCCTCTGCCGTTCTTTGAAGAATCGGATCAGCGGCTGAATGTACGGCTGGTCGGTACGAATATCGATATGGTCCATTTTGATCGAGTCAAAAAGTTTTTTGCGCTGCGCCCGGCGCTTTTCGGCGGCTTCGGAGAACTTTTTGCGGAAGCGGCGGCCCGAACTATTGATCGTCATGCGCTGTCCGGTCTCGACATCCTCAATCTCCAGAAGCCCCAAGCCCGGGAATGTCACTTCTCGCGCGTCCTCGACCAGCACACCGACCAAATCATGCTTGCGGTGCGAAATCTTGAGCAGCTTACTGAAGTCTTCCGCCAAAAAGTCCGAAAAAACAAATGCCACCGCGCGCTTTCTGACAATATCGTTCAGGGCGCGAAACGCGGCGTTCAAGTCGGTCTTGCGGCCGGCGGGTTTGAACCCCAGGATCTCGCGGATGACGCGGAGGACGTGGCGCTTGCCTTTTCTGGGAGGGATAAATTTTTCGACGCGGTCGGTGAAGAAGAGCACACCGACGCGGTCCGAATTACGGATGGCCGCCAGCGCGAGCAGCGCGCAGATCTCGGCGATGACCTCGGCTTTGGACTTACCCTGCGAGCCAAAGTACTCCGAAGCGCTCACGTCGATCAAAAAAACGACTGTCATCTCGCGCGCCTCGACAAAGCGCTTGGTGTGCGGAACGCCGGTCTTGGCGGTCACATTCCAGTCGATGTCACGGATATCATCGCCCGGAACGTACTCGCGGACCTCGTCAAATTCGATGCCCTTGCCTTTGAACACAGAATGATACTCACCGGCAAACACGCTCTCCACGAGCCGTGATGTCGTGATGTCAATGTAGCGGATCTTGGCGAAGAGATCTTTAGGGATCACCGTGGGCGCCCTTCAGAGTTCCGATGAAGAAACCGGCTTATGGGACTTCGACTTTGTCGAAGATTTTTTTGATGATATCTACGGAGCGGAGCTCTTCG
>JAGOUK010000157.1 GCA_018061225.1 Candidatus Omnitrophota bacterium
AAAAGCTCAAAGAGGTCGAAGCCCGCTTCTACACAGCTTTGGACGAGGTTACACCGGACATCGCTTTTCAGCTTTCTGAATTCTGGCAGGATTCGCCCGAGAAGGGAGAGCAGCAATCCGGCGGTTCGTCTGACGGCGCCAGCAGCAATCTCCAACGCCGCACCCGGCCCGAGGGCAAGGTGACTTTTAGTCAGTCGCTGTTCAAGGGATTCAAAGAGATTGCCGCCATCAACGCATCCGGCGCGGACAAGAAGCGCCAGACGGCGCTTTTGCGCCAGGCCAAACTCCTGCTTTTTTTGGAGGTGTCCGAAGCGTTCCATAACCTGCAGGAAGCCCGTCAGAACCTCGTGATGCTGAGCGAGATGCGCGCCACGCTCGATCAACGGGTGAAGGACCTGGACGAGCGCGTCACGCTCGGCCGGTCGCGTCAAAGCGAGGTCGAGACGTCCCGCGCCGACCTGCGCCTCATCGAAGCCGATGCCGCGGAAGAAAAGCGCCTCGAATCCGTTTCGCGTCAACTGCTGGAGTTCTACACGGGCCTTGAGTCCGTGGGGGCGTTGGACGCGTCCTTTCCGGATCTCATGATCGCGGCGGATCCGTCGGAGTACACGGAGAAGGCTACGGCACGGGCCGATGTCATCGCCGCTGAAGAATCTCTTAAGCTCGCGCGCGAGGACGTAACCGGCGCTCGGTCCGAGTTTTTGCCTTCCGCCAGCGTGGACGGCAATTACTACACGCGCCGCGTGGGATTCCAGTCGGGCACCGACTGGGATCTGACATGGAAGCTCGACGTACCCATCTTTGAGGGCACTGGCCCACTCGGCGAGCTCAAGGCCGCCGAAGCCCGCCGCCGCCAGGCGGAGCTCGAATACCAGCGCGCCGGCCGTTACGCGCGCGTCGAGATCCGAAATGCCTACGAAACGCTTGTTGCCTGGATTGCTCAGGAAAAAGCGCTGCGCTCCGCCCGTGAGGCATCCAACGAAAATTACCGCATTCAGAATGAAGAATACGGACTGAGCCTCGTGAACAATCTGCAGGTGCTCGATGCCTTCCGTCAGTCGCAGGGTGTGAGCCTGCGCTGGAGCCGCGCGTATCATGAAGTGAAGCGCAAATATTGGGAGTTCAGAGCCGCTCAAGGAGAGTCGGTCCTATCATGACCCTTTCTGATATTTCCATAAAAAATCCCGTTTTTGCCTGGATGCTCATGGCGGCGCTCATGCTCTTCGGCTGGATCTCATACCGCGACCTCGGCGTGAGCGAAATGCCGGACGTGGACTTTCCGGTCATCGCGGTCTCGCTTAGCTGGGAAGGCGCGGCGCCCGAAGTCATGGAGTCCGACGTGGTCGATATCGTCGAGGACGCGATCATGAGCGTTGAGGGTGTGCGCGAGATCTCGTCGACCACGCGCCAGGGCGCGGCCGAAGTCTCGATCGAGTTTGAGCTCTCCCGCGACATCGACATCGCGCTTCAGGAGGTCCAGTCCAAGATCGCGCAGGCCCAATTGCGCCTGCCGGTCGACATGAACCCGGCCATCATCGCCAAGTTCAACCCGACCGACCAGCCGATCATGTGGCTGGGGCTCTCAGGCACGCGTTCCAAGCGCGATCTCATGGGTTATGTCCAAGACGTGCTCAAAGACCGGTTTCAGACGATCGAGGGCGTCGGCGATATCATGCTCGGAGGGTATGTCCAACGGAACCTCCGCGTCTGGGTCTCGACCGAAAAACTCGCCAAATACGAGTTGACCGTCAATGATGTCATGGACGCCGTGCGCTCGGGTCACGCCGAGATGCCCGCCGGCCGTATCGAGACACCGGAAAAAGAAATGAACATCCGCGCGATGGGCGAGGCGAGCACGGTCGAAGACTTCGGCAATATTGTTGTGAGCCGCCGCGGCGGCCTGCCGGTGTACAAACCCATCTACCTCAAAGAAGTGGCTGTTATCGAGGACGGTCTTGCCGACCAGCGCAGCATGTCGCGCGTGCAGGGCGAGACAGCCGTCGGCATCGGCATCCGCAAGCAGCGCGGCAAGAACGCCGTTGCCGTCGCCGAAGAGGTCAAGAAGCGCCTCGCGATCGTCCAGAAAGAACTCCCCGAGGGAATGAATCTCGGCATCAACTTCGACTCCACCCATTTTGCCCAGGAAGCCATCGACGAGCTGATCTTCACGCTCATCCTATCCGCGCTGTTCACCGCGGTCGTCTGTTGGATCTTCCTCGGGTCCTGGAGCTCGACCCTGAACGTCCTGCTCGCGATCCCGACCTCGATTCTCGGGACCTTCCTGGTCTTCCGATTCTTCAATTTCACGTTGAATACCTTCACGGTCCTGGGTCTTTCGCTCGCGATCGGCATCGTCGTCGACGACGCGATCATGGTGCTGGAGAACATCGTTCGCCACCGAGAAATGGGCAAGCCCCGGGTCCAGGCCGCCGCCGACGGCGCGCGACAGATCACCTTCGCCGCCATGGCGACGACGCTGGCGCTCATGGCGATTTTTTTACCCGTCGCGTTCATGAAGGGGATTATCGGACAATTTTTCTTCCAGTTTGCGATCGCGATTTCCGCGGCGGTGGGATTGTCGCTTCTCGAGGCACTCACGCTGACCCCCATGCGCGCGTCCCAGTTCCTCAAAGTCAGCGAGCGCACGACCGCGTTCGGACGCGGCGTCGAAAAAGCGTTCCGCAGCCTCGAAAAGGGCTACGAAAAGTGGCTTCTGTCGGCGCTCAAACGTAAATGGATCGTGATCGGCGTTTCGCTGGTGATCTTTGCCGCTTCGCTCGCGCTTTTTGGCAATCTCCGCAAAGAAATGGTGCCGGCTCAGGACCAGAGCATGTTCCTGGCCCGACTTACGACCCCGGTCGGCTCGTCCCTGGAGTACACGGACAACAAACTTAAATTAGCCGAGAAAATCGTGATGGACACCCCTGAAGTGAACCGCTACTACGCGGCCATCGGCGGATTCAGCGGCGGCGAGACCAACGCCGGCATGCTCTTCGTGACGCTCAAGCCCAAGAATGAGCGTCCTGTCCGGGACGGGAAGAACCGCCCGCTGACACAGCAAGAGCTGATCGACGTTTTCCGTAAAGACTTGAACCAGATCCCCGACGTCAAGGCATTCATCCAGGACCTCTCGACGCGCGGCTTCACGGCCCAGCGCGGCTTTCCGGTCGAGTTTAGCGTGCACGGCCGCAACTGGACGCAGATCGGCCAAGTCTCCCAGGACCTCATCAAGAAAATGGAAGCGACCGGTCTCATGGTCGATGTCGATACGGATTATCAGCTCGGCGTGAATGAAGTGCGCGTCATCCCCGACCGTCAAAAGGCCCTGGAGCGCGGTGTTGAAATGAGTGTTATCGGTGAGGCCATTAACGCCCTCTTCGGCAGCGCGCGGGTCGGTAAATATTCGCGCGACGGCCGGCGTTACGATGTCCGGGTCCGACTTGAAGCGGGAGACCGCACCAAGCCGGAGGACATCAGCGACGTGCATGTCTGGAACAACCGCGGGGAGCTGGTCAAGCTCTCGGACATCGCTGAGATCAAGTTGGAGCCCGCGTTGGTGTCGAT
>JAGOUK010000158.1 GCA_018061225.1 Candidatus Omnitrophota bacterium
TCATGAGCAGGACTTCGAACCACACGTAAAGATTGAAGAGGTCTCCCGTCAAAAAAGCGCCCGAGATACCCATGAGCAGCGTGTGGATCAGGGGATAGTAGCCGAAGGATTCGCGTTCGGGGTCCATCGAACCGATGGAATAAACGATGACGGCCAAGCCGATCACCGCGCCGATCAACGTCATGAGCGCGCCAAGAAGGTCCGCGGCGAAGACGACGCCAAACGGCGCCGGCCACGCGCCGACTTTGAGAACCACGTGGCCCTCTTCGATCACTTTGCGCAGCAAGAGGCCGGCCGCGGTCAGATGCAGCACAGACCCGGTGAGTCCGATGACGCGCTGCGCGAGGCGGGAACGCCAAAAGAGCAGACAGACCGCCGCCGTCACCACCGGGACCATAAGCGGCAGCGCGATCAGATTGATCGGCGATTGAGTGAGACTGAGATGGCCTCCAAGGCCTGCTAAGTGCGCGCCGGTCATTTGTCCGTGTGCCTCAGGCTGTCGGCATCATCGGTGCCGGTCATTTCGTGTGAACGGAGAATTAGAATAAGCGCGAATGCCAATACCGCAAAGCTGATCACGATGGCGGTGAGGATCAGCGCCTGCGGCAGCGGATCGACCATCGGACCCGTCGGCACCAGGCTGCCTTCGGCGACGATGGGATAAGTCCCGCGGGTCAGGCCGCCGGCGACAAAGATGAGCAGATTGGACGCGTAGCTGATCATGATCAGCCCCATCGCGATGCGGACCAGGCTGCGCCGCATCAGGAGATAAAAAGACGCGCCGTAGAGAATGCCGACGGTGATGGCATAAAGGAGATGCATTATTGGCGCTCCTTAAGATTGAGAAAAATCACCAGCATGGTTCCCAGCACCACCAGGTACACGCCGATATCAAAGATCTGGGGCGTGCCGGTGTGAAAAGAAGCGCCCGGCCAAAGAGGGATATCAAACCAAAGGCCTTTAAAGAATGATTCGCCTTTGAGCAGCGGCGCGAGACCGCTGAGGGCGGCAAACAAAAGTCCGATGCCCATCAGCGCGTGCGGTTCGAGCGGCAGGGACTTGCGAGTCGACTCTGCGTCATAAGCGATGAGATGCAATAAAAAAGCCGAAGACGCGACGAGGCCGCCGACAAAGCCGCCGCCGGGCTCGTTATGCCCCTTAGACAGGAGATAAAAAGAAAAAAGTATCAACACCGGCTTCACAAAGGCCGCGCCAAGCCGCAGGATGAGCGGGCTCAAGTGCGCTTGAGGGTTCGGTTGGCCGTGGGGAGTCTTGCCGGCAGTCTTCATGAGCGCTTCCTCTTGGTCAGCGCCAACCGCAGCAGCGAAAAAGCTCCGAGACCGGAGATCATCAGCACCGTGATCTCACCCATGGTATCAATGCCGCGGAAGTCGACCAGGATCACATTGACGATGTTGTGGCCATGGCCGCCCGCGACGGAATATTGGGTGAAGAATTTGGATAGCGCGGACATACCCGGTTCTTTGGAGGCCGCGATCAGCATGTAGACGGTGATGAGCACGCCGCCGGCGACCGCGATGACGGCATCGATCACATGCGCCGCCTTCGAACAAAGCTTCTGATGACGCGGAAGGCGGTGCATCACAAAGGCCAGGAGCGCGACCGAGAGAATATCGACGACAAATTGCGTCATCGCCAGATCCGGCGCGCCGTACATGACAAAAACGACGGTGATGCAAAGACCCACCACGCCGATATTGGCCACGGTGCTTAAACGGCCTTTCATGAACACCGAAGATACTGCCGCGGCGATCATAACCAGGCACAGGACCACATCCAGCCATCCGGGCGTGAGCGCGGGGACGGCCGGCAGCGCGGTGCGGCCGATGGCGGCGCCCGCCAGAATGATGAGCGTGACGAATATCATCCTGAAGTATTGCCGTAGATAACCGTTCTGAACCCAGCGGGTCTGTGTCTTGGCCGCGTTCATGAGCTGAGCCATGAATTGTTGATACCCGAATTCCGGGCCTCTAGCAAAAATCGGGTCCAGCATCCGGGTGACCGGCTTGAAGGCCGCGCGGATCGGAGCGCGCAGGAAGTACAGGCCAAAGCCCGCGGCGACCGAGAACAAGCTCAGGTAGAGCGCCGGATTCAACCCGTGCCAGAGCGCCAGATGCAGGTGATGATGTCCCGGGTGTATCGCCTCAGACGCCGCCGCCAACAGGGGTTCGACGGTTTGCGCCGGAAAAAGTCCGGCCGCCAGGCCGCCCAAAGCTAAGAGTAAGCTGCCGATCCAGAGCCCTGTGTCAGGTTTATGAACCTTGTGACCGGCGGTCTCGAGCGTCCCAAAAAACGGCTTGATGCCGATGAGTAGAAATAGAAAAACAAAGACCACCGCGCCGGCCGTGATCCCGCCCGCAAGCCAGGCCGCTCCAGTGCCGTGAAGCGCGGCGCCGAGCACTTCTTCTTTAGCAATAAATCCCAGCACCGGCGGAAGCGACGCCATCGATACGCCCGCCAGAACCGCCGCGGCCGCGGTGAACGGCATATGAGGGGCGAGCCCGCCGAGTTTTTCGGAGTCGCGGCAGTGAACGGCGTGGTCCACGGTGCCGGCCACCATGAAGAGAGAGCCTTTATAAAACGCGTGCGCGAGCAGGAAGACCACCGCCGCTTCGGCCGCGTGCGGCGTGTTCAATCCCAATAGCACGACGAGAATACCGAGTGACGCGACGGTGACGTAAGCAAGCTGGCGTTTCATGTCATTTTCGCGCAAGGCCAGGACGGCGCCGGTGAGCACCGTGATAATTCCAATCACCGGGAGCACCCGCTGCCACAAAGGGTCTTGGCCGAAGAGCGGAAGGAAGCGGGCGAGTAGATAAATGCCCGCCTTCACCATAGTCGAAGAGTGGAGATACGCGCTCACGGGCGCCGGAGCCGCCATCGCGTTGGGCAGCCAGAAGTGAAACGGAAATTGCGCTGACTTGGTGAAGGCTCCGAGTAAGATCAGCGGGAGGACGGCCGCCGAGAGTCCGGCAAGGAGCTGGGTATCGGTTCCGCCGGCGGCAATGATGGCCGATATTTGAAACGTTCCCGCCGCGTGACCCAATAACAAAAAGCCCGCCAGCATGCAGAGCCCGCCCGCGCCGGTCACGAGGACGGCTTGAAGCGCCGAGATGCGGGATTTTTCTTCCTCATGATAAAAACCGATGAGGAAATAGGAGCTGATGCTGGTGAGTTCCCAGAACACAAAGAGGCCGATGAGATTGTCGCAGGTGACGACGCCGAGCATCGACGCCATGAACATAAAAAGGAAACAGAAGAAACGGCCGATCTGCTTGTGACCCGCGAGGTAGGACGCGCCGTAAATCACGACCAGAGTTCCGATGCCGCTGATGAGGAGCGTGAAGAGCAGGCTCCAACCATCGGCCCGGAAGGCCAGATCAATGCCCAAAGAAGTGAACCACGGGGTTTGGGTCTGGGGAATATCGCCCGCGAGGACGCGGGGGAGCAGCGACGCGTAGTACGCCGTGAGACCTGCCGGAACGAGGGCAAGCAGAAGGCCGGCC
>JAGOUK010000013.1:0-10376 GCA_018061225.1 Candidatus Omnitrophota bacterium
CCGGATCGGGTTCATGTTCTTGCCGGCGGCCGCATCATTAAGTCGGGAGGCAAGGACTTGGCTCTGGAGCTTGAAGCGCGCGGGTATGATTGGGTGATGGCCGAAGCCGCGGTCGCCGAGCTCAACGTGGCATCAGGAAAAGTTTAGGCTGTGAGCTCATTGACCGCAGAACCCACGGAACGAACGCTTGCCGCCTGGGCCTTATCGGCCCTGGACGCGTCCGGCAGCCGCTGCTCGGAGTGGCTGGGCCGATTCCGCGCGGAGTCCCTCAGCCGGCTTGAGGCGGATGGATTTCCGCGTCCTCAGGAAGATGCCTGGAGAAACATGGGGCTTGATGGGCTTCTCAAGCCCGTTTGGCGCAGGGCGGAGGACCGCTCGCTCCTAACGCTTCCGCCAAGTCAGTCTGGTGTCGAGCTCAAAAGCTGGGATGATCTGGCCAAAATGCCGGATCCATCAGCCGGTCGGCTCGAATCTGGTCCCTTTGCATCATTTAACGCTGCCTTCATGGACAAGGCCTTCAGCGTGCGGGCCGCGCGGAATGTTTGTTGCTTGCAGCCGTTACGTTTTACGCCGGAGCCCCGCAAAGGCTCCGCCGCAGGATGGATGATCAACCCCCGCGCCAGTGTTCTCCTGGAGCCCGGCTCGCGCTTGGACCTTATTCTAGATCTCAGTCAGCTGCCGGCGGAGCAGGGGCTTCTGAACCTTGTGATGGATATACAACTTTGTGATCAGACGGCGCTCAACCTAGTGGTTGCGGGGGCTGATTCGGAAGCGGCGATCAGTCTTTTGGACCTGTCGGTGCTGCAGGGCCGAGATAGTGTGTTTCGTCTGTTTGCGCTCGAAACGCAGGCCGCTCAGAGCCGCATCGAATTAGCGGCCTCGCTTCAGGGGCAGAACGCTTCCACGGATCTATTCGGCCTGGCGCTTCTGGGCAAGGCATCGCGTGTTTTTCATCACTTCCGCGTAGACCACCGTGTTCCGCACACGCAGAGTCAGCAGGTGTTCAAAAGTGTTCTCGGTGGTGAAGCGCGCTACGAATTCGACAGCCTGGCGACGATTCATCCCGAAGCCCCGCATTGCTCCAGCGAGCAGCTCAATAAGAATCTAGTTCTTTCCGACTCCGCGCGCGCCTACGCGCGTCCTCAATTGGCCATTCACACGGATGAAGTGCAATGCCATCACGGCGCCACCGTTGGTCAGATGAGCGCCGAAGAATTGCTGTATTTGAGAACCCGAGGAATTCATCCCGCGGCGGCATCCTCCCTGATCATGCGGGGGTTTGTGGATGATCTGCTCAAAGAGATTCCGGTCTCTTCGGCTGTGGCGGATCTTCAGCGGCGGGCGCATGCGCGGCTCGAGGAGATCGCCCAATGAAGACGGTGGCGGCCGTCCGCAAGGATTTTCCGATGCTGGAAGCGGTGATGAATGGACGTCCGCTGGTCTATCTTGATAACGCCGCTTCCACCCAAAAACCCGTGCAAGTCCTGGAGCGGATGGACCGATTTTACCGGAACGAGTACGCGAACGTTCACCGCGGGGTTTACCGCCTGAGCCACGATGCGACGGCCGCCTGCGAAGCGGTGCGGGAGCTATGCCGCCTTTTGTTAGGGGCCGCCTCCGAGCGCGAGATCGTTTTTGTCCGCGGCGCGACTGAAGCCGTCAATCTGGTCGCTTCCACTTACGCGGCGGACCGGGCCAAGCCCGGAATGTCCGTCGTGATCACCGAGACCGAACATCACGCCAATCTGGTTCCCTGGCAGGCGCTATGCGAACGGACTGGGATGAGTCTAAAAGTGATTCCCGTCGATGACGCGGGCGCGCTCCTGATGGATGCCGCCAGCCGACTGATCGATTCTGGAACTTTGCTGGTGGCCGCAGGGCATGTTTCGAATGTTCTGGGTGTGACGCATGAGGTTCGGGCCCTTGCGAGGCTGGCGCACGCGGCCGGCGCGGTGATGTTGGTGGACGGGGCGCAGGCGGTTCCGCATCAACCGGTGGACGTGAGGGAACTTGAATGTGATTTTTACTGCTTATCAAGTCACAAGGTTTACGGGCCCACGGGAGTCGGTGTTCTTTACGGGCGTCTTGAGCTTTTGGAGGGGATGCGGCCGTATCAGTACGGCGGCGATATGATCGAGTCGGTGAGTTTTAAAAAAACCACCTACGCCCGCGCGCCTCAGCGCTTCGAAGCGGGGACGCCTCCATTCGCGGAGATCATTGGATTGGGAGCGGCGATCGAATACCTTAACGCGCTCGGCTGGGATTGGATTGCTGCCCAGGAGCAGAAACTTTTTGCGCATGCCTCCGCCGCTTTGGCGGCGATTCCTGGACTCAAAATTTACGGAAGCGGTCCGCACCGTGCCAGCCTTATTTCTTTTACGCTCGGCGAAGTCCATCCCCATGACATCGGAACCGTTCTGGATGAGGCGGGGATCGCCGTGCGCGCGGGACATCATTGCGCGCAGCCGACCATGACGCGATTCGGCGTGCCGGCCATGGTCAGGGCTTCCTTTTCTTTTTACAACACGCTCGAGGAAGCGAATCAGCTCGCGGAAGCGGTCAAAACCGCCCGGAGGATATTCGCGTGAGTCAGGGGCAGGAAGCCGCCAACCGCATGCCGTTGGAGAATCTCTATCAGGAGGTCATCCTCGACCACAACAGGAGTCCCCGAAACTTCAGACCGCTGGAAGCATGCACGGCCAGCTGCCACGGTCACAACCCGCTCTGCGGGGATGATTACGAAATCTATGTTCAGATTGCCCCCGGCAGTGAGGCGCGGATCTCAGATATCAGTTTTACCGGTAAAGGGTGCGCGATTTCGAAGGCATCGGGTTCCATGATGACCGCGAAGATCAAGGGGAAGACGCTGCGGGAAGCCCGTATGGTCAAAGATAAATTTTTGGATCTGGTGACGCGCGATGCCGCCGCCGTGACCCCGGAGACGGAGGCGCTTTTGGGAAGTCTTAACATTTTTGCTGGCGTCAAAAAATATCCGATACGCGTCAAATGCGCGACACTGGTGTGGCGCGCGTTGGAAGAAGCTCTCAATCAGGCGGAAGCCGCCAATAGTTCAGGAGGTGTCTCATGATCGAGTCGACCATCAACATCCACGCAGAAACCACGCCCAATCCCCACACTTTGCGCTTCGTCGTGAACCGCGAATTGATCGGAGGCGGGTCGGTGAATTTTAGAGACGCGGCTGCCGCCAAGCATTCGCCGCTGGCCTCGGCACTGTTTGAAATTTCGAATGTGCAGGGCGTGCTGATCGGTCAGGGGTTTGTGACCGTTACCAAATCACCCGAGAGCCTCTGGTCCGAATTGGCTCCCAGCTGCACCCGCACGCTCAGGACTATTCTCGAAACCGTTGAAGATGTTGTGGGTTCACAACCGGGCGAGATGCCTCCGGCGTCGTTTCCGGGAGGAGGGGATGACCCCATTTCGCTGAAGATTCAAGAAATTCTGAACACGGAAGTTCGTCCGGCCGTGGCGATGGACGGCGGAGACATTATTTTTTATGGCTACAAGGACGGGATCGTATCGCTGCATCTGCAGGGCTCATGCTCTTCCTGCCCGAGTTCGGTGATGACGCTTAAAATGGGCGTAGAGAACCGCTTGAAGATGCTGATCCCCGAAGTCAAAGAAGTGATACAGGTCTGATCTTCAAAATAGTTGAAATTGATAATTGATAATAATTATTAAGTTATGATAAGATTGCTCATAATTAAGCATAGGGGTAATACGTAAATGGCTGTTTTAGAAAATCGTTATAAAGAAAATGCTGCCGGCAAATTTTATGTCGACAGTCAATGCATCGACTGCGATCTTTGCCGTCAGACCGCTCCCGGAAATTTTGACCGCAATCAAGACGGCGGATATTCTTTTGTTAAAAAGCAGCCCCAGACTCCCGACGAAGAAGCGCAGTGTCAGGAGGCCATGCAGGGATGTCCTGTGGAAGCGATCGGCAACAACGGTGAATAATTCAAGCGAAGGAGCGGCTATCATGAAACTCAATCGATTTTGGATCGGATCAGCCTTAATGCTCGGGGTTGCCGCTTTTGGTTCCGCCGCCGCAGCGGCTGAGGAGCCGGCGATGCCCGCCGCGGCCGCGACCATGGAAGACAATCTTGATAATCTCGAATTTGCATCAGGTGAGGCAACCTCATTTGATGCCGCCAGCGGAAAACTTCAGGTCAAGGTCTATCTCGATGATGCCGGCAATCCTTCAGAAAACACCATCGAACTGAACGTCGACACAGACACCGAAATCACCAATGGCGAGAAAGACTTGGACGCAACCGCGCTGAAGACCGGGGTTGAGATCGATGTTGAGTACGACAAGAACAGCAATAAAGCGACCTACGTCTTCGTTTACTAATTGAAGCGTCTTCTCAACGAGCTTCATCGCGCAGACCGCGCGAATTCTTTTTTCAAGCCTGATTCCTCCATCCTCATAGCCCTCTCCGGGGGGCCTGACTCCGTTTGTTTGACGCTTTTGGTTAACGCGCTCCGTGAATCCAAGAGGCTTCGCGTGGCTGCCGCTCATGTGAATCATGGGCTACGATCGTCCGCGGACCGCGATGAAGTTTGGGTGAGGCAATTCTGTGAAGCGAGGAAGATTCCGTTTTATTCGGCGCGGATACGCGTCGCTGCGCGGGCGCTTAAAGAGCGTGAATCCGTCGAAGAAGCGGCGAGGCGCGCGCGATACGAGGCGCTGGTCCGAATCGCCCATAAGAACGGATTCGAGCTTCTGGCCACCGGGCATACGGCTGACGATCAGGCGGAGACCGTGATGATGCGCCTTGCCGGCGGATGTGGCTTGTGGGGCCTGGCGGGTATTCCGACGCGGCGGACCGCATCAAGCGGGGTGTCCGTGATCCGGCCTCTTTTGGGCATTCCAAAACAGGATGTGCTGGACGCGCTGAAGCGGGCCCGCGTGAAATTTAGAACTGATTCGACAAATCGCTCAAGCCAATTTTTACGCAACCGCGTCCGCTTTGAGGCTTTGCCGCTGCTGAGGAAGCGGATCAATCCGAGGATCGACTCCCATCTGGCGGAATTGGCCGCGGACGCGGGCCGGTGGCGTTCATGGGCGGAAGGGGAGGCTCTGCGCTTCATCCATCGGCATGGGGCGCGCCGTTCCGGAAAAATAACTTTTGGCTCACGCGCATTTGAAAAACTCGCGGAGCCTTTGAGAGCCCCGGTGTTTATCAAAATCATGGAACTGATCAGCGGGCGGGAGCAGCACTTGAGACGCGAACATTTTCGCCAGCTCGAAACTCTTCTCGTCGAGCCCGGTGAAGGCAGCTGCAAGCTTGCCCACGGGGCCGTGGTCAGCGCCATCGGCAGCGGGCCCGCGCGCCGCATCATCTGGAAATCACCCGTCATTCGTTGACAGTCCCCCTACGCTACCTTATAATGCCCGAACTCTTCCAAGAAAGGAGCCTTTAAATTCATGTCGCAAGTAGATGTTGGTCCCAACGAGCCTTTAGAACGTGCGTTACGCCGCTTCAAGAAAAAGATCGAGCGCGAAGGTACCTTAAAAACCTTGAGCGCCAAAAAGCATTACGAAAAGCCCAGCGAGGTCAAGCGCCGCAAAAAGCGCACCGCCCGCCGCACAACAACGACTTCGAAGCGCTAGTCGTCAGGTCATGCCGAAAAAAAGCGCCCTCGCGCTTTGCGGTTGTGTCTTCATCATGATCCTGACGAATTTTTTTTCTTCCTCCGCATCCGCTGATGCCCCCGCGGGCCTCGGAGAAGGGCCGTACGCCGGCCTTAGGCGTTTGACCCTCGAAAACGGCTGCGT
Source organism: Candidatus Omnitrophota bacterium (assembly GCA_018061225.1). Lineage (GTDB taxonomy): Bacteria > Omnitrophota > Gorgyraeia > 2-02-FULL-51-18 > JAGOUK01 > JAGOUK01. The sequence goes on from JAGOUK010000013.1 coordinate 5,804, forward strand.
TGTTCTAATCCTCCCATCCCGCAAAGCCTCCACCGTCGCCGTCTACGTAGCGGTTCGCTCCGGTTCCGCGGACGAATCGCGCTGGATGGGGATGGGCTTGTCCCATTTTGTCGAGCATATGTTCTTTAAGGGGACGCCCACCCGGGACAAGGGGACTATCGAACGTCAGGTCCGCGAAATGGGCGGATACATCAACGCCTACACCTCCCACGACAACACCGTTTTTTATCTAACGACGCTTTCGCGCCATACGGAATCGGCAATCGACCTTTTGTATGACGCGGCATTTCACCCGCTGTTTGACACCGAGGAGCTTGAAAAAGAGCGCCAGGTAATCTTGGCTGAGCAGCGAATGAACGAAGACCGACTTTCCCGTAAGGCCATGCAGACGCTGTGGGAGCTTACCTTTTTACGTCACCCTTACCGCCACCCCATTATCGGATATCCCGAAATATTCAGGACAGCCACCCGCGAGGACCTCGCCGGGTATTTCAAGTCACGCTACACGCCCAATCAGATGGTCGTGTGTGTCGTCGGCGACATTGACGCGGATCAAACGGAAAAATGGATTCGGGAACGTTTTGAAAAAGAACCCCGCGCGGTCGAGCCGCCGGTTCTTAGGGAGCCGGAGCCAGTGCAGGCTTCCGCCAGATCAACCGTTCTCCACCGTCCCGCGCAGCACGCGCGGCTTGATTGGGGCTATCCCGGGGTGCCGCTGACGCATCCGGACGCGCCGGCGCTGGACGTGCTCGCGCAGATTCTGGGTGACGGCGCCAGCTCGAGACTATTTCAGGACGTCAAAGAAAAAGCTCGTTTGGCCCTTGAGATCGGCGCATCCAGCACCAATCTTAAAGATGCCGGTGTTTTTGAGATCGACGCGCAATGCCTGCCAAAGGACGCGGATGCGCTCAAAGCCGCAGTGCTTCAGTCCATTGAAGAATTGAAACGAACAGGTCCATCCAAGGAAGAGTTGAACCGCGCCAAGAAGCAGACGCTGGCGCGGCATTACGGCGGATGGGAATCGCATGGATCTTTAGCGCATGATCTGGTCACCAGCGAAATTTACACAGGAGACAGCCGGTATTCTGAGCAGTATCTGAAGCTGATCGAACGCGTTGAGGCGGAGGATGTGATCCGCGCGGCCAAGCGTTATTTGGATGCCGACCGTTTGAATGAAGTGAGACTTTTGCCCGAAGCGTCTTCCGAAGGCGGCAAGGCCTCGGCCGAGGCATCCGTCGTGAAGCCGAAGATTGAGCGTATCGAGCTTTCGAACGGATTGAAGCTGTTGGTGTTGGAAGATCCCTCGATTCCGGTGGTTCATGCTCAAGTTTCGTTCCGAGGCGGCACCATCGAGGAAACCGCCGTGAATAACGGGGTTTCTGCTTTGGCGGCCGATCTTCTGCTGCGCGGGACGCGGCGCTTGGATCAGCGCGCGATCGCGGATCATCTTGCGGATTGGGGCGCGGACGCCGGATCCTTCTCCGGAAACCACACATTTGGGTTCACGCTGTCGGGATTGAGCGAGCACAGCGAGGATATTCTAGGTCTGATGGCTGAGATGATCGTGGACAGCGTTTTTGATGCAGGGGAGTGGGGGAAAGCGCATGAAGATCAGCTGCAGGCCGTTCTCTCCCAAAAAGAGGACATCTATAGCGCGGCGGGCATCTATTTGTCCTCGGCGGTTTACGGAAATCACCCCTATCATCAAACTTCCAACGGAACCGAGGCTTCTCTGGCGCTTTTGACGCGGAATCAGACCTATGATTTTTATAAAAAGCATTTAAGGGCCGATCAAATGGTTATCGGTGTTGCCGGGGATGTGCGGGCGGATGAAGTGAAACGCTTGCTAGAGCGGGCGATCGGCAAGCTTCCGCGGGCCGCCGACTCCACCGCGCCCAGGACAGCGGAGATGCCGACTTTGGACCGACCGGTTCGGATTCACGAACCGCTCAAGCGTGAGCAGGCCGTCGCGATGCTGGCTTTTCGCTCCATCCGTTTGAAAGACCCTCGCCGATTTGCCTTTCAGGTGTTGAATGCCGTCATGAGCGGAAGCGCCGGACGTCTGTACCAGAATATTCGCGGTGTGCACGGCATGTCCTATGTCATTAATTCTGGGCTGCAGCTGGGTGAGGACCCTGGGCATATGGTTTTTTACGCGGGGGTGAAGCCCGGCGAGGGACCTCGCGCGCTTGATCTTTTGGCCGGGGAAGCGGCCCGCCTCAGAGAGGGCGGTATCACCGATGAGGAGCTGAGGCTTTCTAAGGAGCAGCTGATCGGCAACCATGAGCACTCCATGGAGTCGCCCTCTTCGGTGCTGCAGGAGGCCGTGACGGACGAAATCATGGGGTTGGGTTTTGAAGAAATGAGCCGGTTCGCAGAGAGCATCCGGGCTGTCACCAAAGATGATGTCGAGGCCGTGATTCGGGACTTCATCGATCCGAACCGCAGCGTGGGTCTTGTTGTCGCGCCGGAACCTCCCGCCGCAGACGCGTAAGAAAGAGGAGCGCAACCTTATGACGGATATTCGTTTTCCTGAGAAAAAAGTCGACGAAGCGTGGAAGCAGCAGATTGAAGAGGAACGGGCGCGCTTGGAAGCGGCGACGCTTGCCCGCGACACCAAATCATCTAAGGCACCCGGCGACGCAAAAGATGCTGAGGCGGCCGGACCCGCGACCAATAAGCACTTTGCCGGTCTTCTTCAGATGCTGGCGATGCAGGCCTATATGGCTCTGGGCGAGATGGAGAGTCCTGCCACCGGCGCGCTTGAGATCAATCTTCCGCAGGCCAAAGCCTTTATCGACCTTTTGACCGCGCTTCAGGAGAAGACCAAGGGCAATCTTTCGAAGGAAGAAGAGGATTCTCTCAACAGCCTCGTCTACGAACTTCAGCTTAAATTCACCGAACGGAAGGCCGGCGTCAGGTGATTGAAGCGGCAATATTTTTGACCGGTGCCGCGGTCGGATTCGGCCTCGCCTACTTTTTCTACATTCACCGCCAAAAAAAAGACGCGGAGCTCGCCGAGAAGCTCCTGGCCCAATCCACAGCTCAAAATAAAGCCCAGGCCGATGAGCTGATTCGTAATTTGGAGGCCCGGTTCGGCGAACTTTCCCTCAAGGCTCTCTCGCAGTCCACGGGTGAGCTCCTCAAATTAGCCGGCGCGCAGCTCAAGGGTGACCGCGAGGCCGGCGCGCAGGACCTCGATCATAAAAAATCCCTCATCGATCAGCGGCTTTCTCAAATGAATTTGGAGCTCGAAAAAGTCGGCCGCGTGGTACAGGAACTCGAGAAAGACCGTGAGGAAAAATTTGGTCAGCTGACCAGCCAGCTTAAAAACGCGGGGGAGCAAACAGCGCTTTTGCTTCACACAACGCAGACGCTGAAGGAAGCCCTGGCGAGCTCCAAAGCCAGAGGGCAATGGGGCGAGCGGATGGCTGAGGACGTGCTGCGCTTGGCCGGGTTTGTGGAGGGGATCAATTACCTCAAGCAGAAGAGCATTGAGGGGATTGGCTCCACGCCCGACATCACCTTCCTGCTTCCCAAAGACCTCAAGCTCAACATGGACGTGAAGTTTCCTTATGATAACTACGTCCGCTACCTTGAGGCCGGCTCTGACCAGGACCGCGATAAATCCAAAAGCGACTTTTTGAGGGACATCAAGGCAAAGATCAAGGAAGTGACCACCCGGGACTACATCAACCCGGAGCAAAACACCCTGGATTACGTCATCCTCTTCGTCCCGAACGAGCAGATCTTCGCGTTCATTCACGAATTGGATCCCGCGCTGCTCGACACCGGTATCCGCAAGCACGTGGTGCTTTGCTCGCCGATGACGCTGTTTGCGGTGCTGGCCGTGATCCGCCAGGCGATGGATAATTTTAATCTGGAAAAAGCATCCAATGAGATTCTCACGCTTTTGTCCAAATTTAAGAAGCAGTGGGGACTTTATCTGGATAAACTAGAAAGTCTCGGCAAGAAGATCGACGCGGCTCAAAAAGACTACTCCGACCTCAGTACAACCCGCAGGAATCAGCTCGAACGCCCCTTGAACCGGATCGACGAGATACGGCAGCAGCGGGGGCTTGGAGCCGCAGATGCGGACGCTTCGGATGCCGCTGATGATGCGGTTCTGCTCACAGACAACTAAACGCCGTAACGGCTTCCAAAGCCTTATCTAGGCTTATACCGCCTTATATCTGTTTATATGTATTTATCTCTATTTGCGTTTTCCGCAAAGCGCTTTGTTGTGCTATAATCGCCCCAATTGATCCCGTGCCCGGTATCCACCGCATCAAGCAGTAAGGTGAAGTATGGACGAATGCGTGGCTAAGTTCCAAAAGAACAAGTTCGAGGAAGTTCGAGTTCAGATCAAAGAGTTCAAGGGGTATGATCTCGTCGACATCCGCGTGTTCGCCTCAGCGAAGGACGGTGAGGAGAAGGTTCCCACGGGCAAGGGCGTGTCACTCAACGTGACGCATTTTATGGATCTCAAAAAAGCGATTCTCGCGGCCGAAGAAACGCTTCGTCGGCATAATTTGCTGACAGAATAAGGGCATTTTTACGTGAGTAAAATCAT
>JAGOUK010000013.1:10476-13271 GCA_018061225.1 Candidatus Omnitrophota bacterium
TTCTGACAAACTCTTCTGTTTCGGGTTTGGCTTACGCGCACGCGATGTTCAATCCGCCATTCAACGCGCTGGGGACCCGCCTGTACTTTGAGGCCCGGGGGATGAAGGGCGGAGAAAAATTTGAGATCGTGCTGAAGGACGCCAACGGCAACACAAGTCTCAACTGGAAGCCGATCATCCCGTTTCCGGACGGCTTATCGTCCGAATGGCAGCCGGCCGTGATTGATTTTGAGCCCACGCGTTTCTTTGATCCATCGGCCATTCAGCAGATTCGCATCGAATTTGGAACGCAGCGCACGGGCAATGCCGCGGATGCGACCCTGATGATCCGTAATCTTCAATGGGCGCCCAGCGAGACCGACATCGAATGATTATTGCAGTCACGAATCAAAAGGGCGGCTGCGCCAAAACGACCACTTCGATCAATTTGGCAGCATCCCTCGCCGCCCTTGGTAAACGGACGCTGCTGATCGACCTGGATCCACAGACCCACGCTTCTATAGGATTAGGGCTAAAGCCAGACCATCTCCCCGCGTCCATTTACAATGTTCTTTCCGATCGTTCTGATCAGAAGCAATTTATTGAGAACATCATCAAGCCCTATTCCGAAAATTTTGACGTGGCGCCGGGGCATGTACTTTTGTCGACAATCGAACAGGAGTTTGTTGAGAAGGATCAAGCGGTGGGCAAGCTTAAGCAGGTTCTTGAGAACATGGTGTTTCCGTACGAGTACATTGTGCTGGATTGCCCGCCCAGTCTGGGATTTTTAACCTTCAACGCCCTCTTCGCGGCCGATTTGGCGCTGGTTCCGGTGGAGCTGGGCTCCTTCGCGCTGCTGGGCGTCGCCAAGCTCCTGAGTATGATTGAGCTGATCCGTGTCAAAATGCAGTACGCTCCGCGCGTCTACGCGCTCATGACCATGATCGATCTGCGGAGCCGGTTTGCCCGTGAGATGATGGGGCGTGTTAAGGACGCGTTTAGAGATAATCTTTTTGAAACAATGATCCGTCAGAATGTGGCCTGTCGGGAGTCTCAGCTTGCCGGGATTCCGGTCCGACTCCACGACGCTAAATCCCGGGCGGCCGAGGATTACGATGCGCTCGCGCTGGAGCTGGACAGCAAGCTTGCCGGTGGAGGAACGCGAGCTGAGGTTCTGGAGCAGACACCTCGTTTTGACGTGCGCTCTCGCGTCCGGGAATTTTCTTTTAATGCGCAGACGGCCGGGCAGGTCTATTTGGTGGGGGATTTTAACAACTGGCGGCTGGACGAATCTTCGAAGCTATGGGATCAGGGCAAGGGCGCCTGGCAAAAGCGCCTGCAGCTGGAGCCCGGCCGTTACCGCTACAAGTTTGTGGTGGACGGCAAATGGGTCCCGGACCCGAGTAACAAGCTGGCCGAGCCGAACCCCTTCGGCGGCATTGATTCGGTGATCGAGATTGAGTGAAAATGAAGCAAGCATTTATCTCCTCCCTGGTTTCTCTTTTCCCCCTTCCTCAATATGTCGTCGTTCTTGAGGACGTAGAAAAAACCCGTCTGGTCCCCATCTGGATTGGTGTCAGCGAGGGGAATGCCATCGCCCTCGAAATGAACGGCGAGAAATTCCCCCGGCCGTTGACTCATGATTTGATGGTCAACATGTTCACCGAGCTTGGCGTTAAGGTTGAGCGGGTCACGATCACCGATATCAAGGACAACAGCTATTATGCCGAGATTACGCTCTCGTCCAAGGGGGTGTCCCATGTCATTGATGCTCGGCCGTCAGATTCGTTGGCCATCGCCGTGCGCACCAAGTGCCCGATCTTCATCGATCCCCAGGTGATGGAAAAATGCCCCACCGTCGAAAAGCCCATCAGCAAAGACGAGGTGGATAAGTTTAAGGACGAGCTCAAGACCATGACGGCCGAGGAATTTTTTAAGAAGTTGGAGGCTTCGCCGGGCAAGAAGAAGAATGCGGATTATATTCTGGGTCCGGATGCGACGGAGATGGGTGAGGATGCGGACGATGACGAGGACTTTGAGGACGAGTCTGATGATGATTCGGATGTCGAGGGTGATGACCTGGATCCGCCGCTGGGGCCGAAGGGATGAGGCGGTATTCGCGGGGCATCGGAGTTCGCGTTGCGGTGCTGACCGTCGCGGTGATGATGATTGCCGCTTATCCCGCCCATACAGAGGAAGTCGAGTCCACGGACGCGTCAAAGCCAGCCCCTAATTTACTAACCCCTTTAACCGATGAGCTGGATGCAATGGGAATGCGGCTGCGGCGCGGGGCATCCAATACCGGTCTGGGTTGGCTCGAAATACCAAATGGAATTCAGGAGATCGGCAGTAAGCACGGGGTCGGCGCCGCGGCGACCTGGGGACTGGTTCATGGGACTGGCCGCGCGGTTCAGAGGACGGCGGTCGGCCTGTTTGAGCTGGTGACTTTTCCTTTCAAATTGACGGAGCGTAATAAGCCGATGATAGAGCCGGAATCGGTTCTGGATCGGCCCAAAGAAGAGGAGCCGGCGGCTCAATGAGAGCCTCGTCCGCCGTTGCTCCGCAGGATGCGCAGCTTTTTCAAGTCCGCATGAATTCCGCCGCCGCTCACCCGCAATTTGAGCCGGCTCTTCGCGGCGCGGCCGCCCGCCCCGAACGCGTGGCTGAGCTTTGGACGCAGTATTACCTACGGCATTTTGATAACCGCCCACTCCTCACCGAAGCGCGCGTGAGCCGGGTTCTTGGGCCGCTCACTCGGCAATACCTCGCATGCCTCGTCGATTTGGACATGACACGCTTTGCGCAAGAACTCGAGC
>JAGOUK010000159.1 GCA_018061225.1 Candidatus Omnitrophota bacterium
AGATGTATCTGAATGAATTTAATTTGGATGCCGAGGGCAAGCTGGCGCTCAAGGGAACGTCCGAACTCATGTCCCGGGTCTTTTCATTTGTGACGGAATTCGAAAATAATCCGCGTTTTAAGAATGTAAAAAATGATTATGCCAAAAGCCGAAAGGTCGACGGCAAAGATATGACCGACTTTGGTTTGAGCGCGAACTTAGAGGAGGCCTGATCTCATGGCGAACCCTGCTGACCCTGCTGCTGAATCTCAAATAAGCAACGAAGAAGCTCAGTCTTCTGAGCAGACCCCTAAGTCTAAGAAAAAGAGCCCGTTCGCTTTTGTCGCGGGTCTTTCTTCCCGTGAAAAGCTGATCGCCGGGGTCGCCCTGTGCATCCTGTTGTTCTTTGTGCTGGATTGGACGATGTTTCGGCCGCTGGGACGGCATTTGAACAAACTTTCGGCGACGATACAGGAGAAGGAAAGCCTCATTCCTAAAAAGCTCACGGTCCTCAGCCGTAGGGATGAGATCGAGAAGGCTCATACGGCCAATGCCGCGTATTTGACGGATGCGAATATTTCTCAGGAAGAAGAAATCGCCGCTTATCTTGGAGAGATCGAAAGAGTTTCGCAGCGGGTAGGGCTTTTTATCTCCAACATCAACCCGGTTCAGATCGAGGAAGCGGGCGCGGCCTATCATCTCAAAGTGGATGTTGAGGGCGCCAGCAATGTCTCGAATATCAAGCGCTTCATCGCCGCGATGGAGGATGCCAATCCCTCCGTCCGTGTTTCGGCCATCAGCCTTCGGGGACAGGGGCCCAACACGGAGGAGCTCCGCTTCCGCTTCTCCGTCGTTAAGCTGGGGCTCAAAACGCCGGCGTGATCCGGCGCTTCCTTGTTCTTGCGGTAATCCCGGCGCTGCTCGCGTCTTCCGCCTGTCCTGCCTTAGCCGAAACTCAAAATAATAAACAACAGCTGCGCGTCATGGGGCTGTATCAAAGGGGCAATCAGCTGCTCTCCGCGCGCCGATACGCGGAGGCGGAGAGGTCATTTTTGGACGCCCTTAAGCTGGCGCCTAATATCGCGCCGATCCATCATGGCCTGGGACTTGTTTATATGCAGACCCAGGACTATGAATTGGCGGTGATTCATTTGGAGGAAGCGCTGCGGCTGGAGCCCGACACGGTGAAGACACTTTTTACGCTGGCCAAAGCGTATGCTTCTGTCGGTGAATCCAAGCGTGCTTGGGAAGCGTACGGCAAAGTGATACAGCTGGATCCCCATCATGAGGGAGCGCATCAGGACTTGGCGGGTATTTATTATCGCGAAAAAAATTGGGACAAAGCCCTGGAATATTTAAAGCGGGCGAGAGATATCAACCCTTCCTCCTCGCATACTCTGATGCTCATTGGAGTGACCGGACTGCACGCGGGCCAGGTGGATATTGCTCTTGAAGCGGTGACCGATCTCAAGCGGATCGGCGAACCTGCTAAAGCCAGGCGGTTGGAGTATCTTGTCTATTCTTCCAAAGAGAAACAGGGCGTCTGATCCGTTCGGATCGGTGAATTAAGAGGCTTGGGAGGAAGTCGAGGATTTGGCTGAGGCCTTGCCGTCAAGGCCTTTCCAGTCGACCTCAAAGAGACTCAAGCGCGTCCGATAAGTCGCAGAATCTTCCGAGACTGTTTTACGTAAATATTTAAGACCCCTGCCTCCCAAATAGTACAGCCTCATTCCTACCGACTTGGCGATACGATTGCCCAAAATCACCGACCGCTGCATGGGATACCCGTTCTCGGGATCTTCCGGCATCCAGAGGATCGAAACATTTAGAGTCGGGTTCGCGACCGCCGTCTCGATCAATTGATCGCGGTCATTGACCCAGATGACGCTGGTGGGACGGCCATTCACATTGGCATTACCGCGAATCTCGGCATCCATGGTTTTGGGGTCCAGGCTGACACCATTGGTGAAGCTCACCCGGTTATTTTTGCGGCCGATTTCGTAACCTTCCTTCTCGTAAAAAGTAGGCTGCTCACTCATGGACCAAAGGAGATCCCTGTTTTGTGGAGTGGCTCGGCTCAAAGCCCGGGAATCCACTTCATTGGGCTGCTGCTTCACGCGCTGTTGAAACGCCTCGGCCCGCCTAAAGTTCCAGCGTCCGATAAATTCGAGCGCCAATGCCTGTTCAAACATATGGTTATACGTGAACAAATAGGAAGGGGGCAGCTGGCCGGTTCCGTGCGTGAGATCCAGGAGGCGGTCGGATTCCTCAGAAGAGAATCTCCGCTGCAGACGGTCTTTGGCTTCCGCGCGGGACAACGGCAGCACCGATTGGATCAGCTCCACGGCATCGGCGAGGGCAAAGCCGTGATCGGTCAGGTAGTCCGCCGCCGCGTTTCCTGAGGTGTTGAGCATGCGGAGAATTCCCAGTGCCATTTCTTCGGAGTCTTGGATGAAGAGATTGGCGACCCAATAAGCCTGGGGCTCGTTCTGGCTGGATCCGTCAAAAGTAACGCGCCGCTCGCCCATGGAAGTTAAAAAATGCCCAGGCGACCACCAGCCGGTGATGATCGCGTTCTGAGGAGTCGTCTCTCTCACTTTCTTCATCATCTGATCCCAGGCCGGATTATAAATAGGATAAAACCGCCGGATACCTTCATGCGCCTGAAAGCCCAGGAAGACCACCATGGCCAGAGTTGCCGATCCCCAAAAAATACCCATGCGTTTGGCAAGCTCGCCCGCGACCTTTGGCGCGAAGATAAGGGGAAGCGCGTCTGAGACAATCCGCCGCCATTCCATCCAGGCGTACGGAACCGCTACCGCCAGGGGCGCTGCGACCAGGATCGCAAAGCGTTGGATCTTGACAGAAACAACGAGTCCCGTGCAAATCAGCGCGAATAGCAACAGCAGGGGTATGGTCTGCTGCTTGGATTCGGATCCGCGGCCAATGCATTGGCGAACCAATCGAATCATGATACCCAAAGCAACCGCCAGCACCCAGACGGGTCCGCCGAGCAGTTTGGTGAGCACGCCGAATTCGAGAGGCTTCAGCTCTCCAACGGTGATGAACACATCGGGCCAAGGCCTAAATTCCGGCCGGAGAAAGCCGCGGATAAAATCGGCCGTGGACGTGAATTCCTGAAGAACGCCCAGAGGGCCCCAGACAACGAGGATGAATAGCAGCGGGAGTAACGCCATGGGAATCATCAGAAGTATTTGTAGACGCCGGGAAAGATTTGCCGGTTTTAGCCGACGAGGCAGGAGCAGGGATGCCGCCGAAAAAAGGAATATCACGAGGAAAGGGGTCATCCATCCGCGCCAAAAAAGCGCATGTAGACCGAAGGCGGTTCCGGTGAGGAGCGCCCCCGTCCAGCGTTTGCGCGCGCTGACCGTGTCGCCAAAGGCCATGAAGATGCCGGCGATCGCCGCCAACGGAAAAAGAACATTGTACGGATCGGTGTCGTACCACCCCACGAGACTCCGTTTGAGAAAAATATGGCAGAGCATGAGATTAACC
>JAGOUK010000160.1 GCA_018061225.1 Candidatus Omnitrophota bacterium
ATCGGTCAGATTGAGGACCGTGTCCAAGGCCCCGTTTTTGATATGCGACGGGGTCAGCCCCGGCAGCGACGGTTCATCCCCGTCCCAAAAACGAACGGTGCTGTCGGCGAAGCGGTGTGTCTGATATGCCGGCCGCTCAGCATCGGGATCCGAAGCTTTGACGGGACCGGACTGAGGCCCATCCGATCCGGCGGGCACTCTGACGTGCGGTCTGTCGATCGTTTTGAATTCGACATGACCGTCCGCGAAGATGTGATAGCCGGGCATGCATTCGGCGACATCATATTCCTGCAGCTGAGGGATCACGCCTCGGGATGCCCGTCCCACATTCGAGATGACGGCCTCGAACATTTGATCCGACTCGGGATTGAGCGGAGCCTCGGTCAGACGGTGGATGAGTGTCAGGACCCGGCGCGCCAAACCCCGCGTGCGTCCGTCTGTGGCCAGGACGACGTCCACGGGCGTTCGTCCGCTGCCGCTCAAAACGTTCAGATTGGTGACCACACGGATGAGATAACCGACGACATCGCGGTTGATATCATACAAGTCCACGCTGTATCTGAGATCGATCTGGCCGGGGTAACGAAGCCTTAAATCCGCGATCTTGGCAGCTGCCCGCGGCGAAATACGATTCCCCAAATACCACCCTCGTGTGGTCATGTGGATTCTTTGATCCGGGAACCGCTCAAGGATCGCCGCTATCACGTCGCCGGCATCCGCGCCGTAAAGCGGGTCGTAATAATCCAGCATCTCGCTGTCATGGTAAAGCGTGATCCATGGGTGCTCACCGGGGCGCGTCTGGACCGATGAGCCGAGAGACTCCACTCCGGCCGATTTGGCAAAGTCGAGCAGCTGCAGGATCCGATAATACGGCATGGATTGAACTTTGTTGGTCGGATCAAAGAAACAATGCTGGCATCTCCGTGAACAGCCATTGGTGATGCGCAAACTTGCCAGGTGTCTCAGAACATCAACCGCATCTTCCGTCCGCGCGTGCAGGGGTTCAAAGTAATCCAGTTTGGGATCAGCAACGGTCGGAAGACCCTGGCCTTCCGCAGCATCCGCGGATCCGGCTTCTGATGCAGGCAACATGCGTTCCAACTCCTTCAGGCCCGCGGCAGAAAGATGCGGACGCAAACGGTCCATCTGCCCGACACGAAACCGTGTCGGAAGGTCAGGGCGTCTGTCCGCGACTTCCGGTGTCTTGAGAGACGCGAGATGGCTGAAGATGAACCTCCGTCCTTCACTCAACGGCATGCCGTGTTCGTCCGACAAGCGCGCCAAGGCATCCACGACAGGCAGACCGGCGACAAGTTGTTTGGCAATCTCTTCCGGTGTCGCCGGTGCCGGTGCCGGCGCTGCCGCTTCCGGACGCCGCATCCGGATCCGACCGGAAGCATGTCCGCTTTGAAAAGTGAGAACGGCAAAGTCCGCTCCGTCGGACGCCTCCGCGGGCATGAAGACATACCGCACTGTCAGCTGCTGTTCCGAACGGACTTCTTTATCCACGAATACGTGGTATCGCGCGGGCCGGCCAAGAAATAAGTTCAGCTTTTTCACAACTTCCGCGCTCAACGTCCGGAGCGGATCCGCTCCGCCGCCGCTAAAGCCCTCGACGCCTTTTTTAGTGCGGGCCGCTTTCCAGGCGCCGTCCGACCACTGTTCCACCGGGTAAATACCCAGCGAGCGCGGCCGGATCAGCAGGGTGCGGCCCAGGATATCCTGGGCGAAGCGGGGGTGGTCCTCTCCCGAATCGTCCGGATTGCGGATCCCGATGACGTTCGTGTTGACTTCCAGGATCCGCTCAAGTTCCATGGGCGTCATCACCACATCCCGGTCCACCAACAGCATCCCGTCCGGCACCTGCACCGCCATCCGCGCGCCTTTGGGAGCCTGAAGGTTTTGGTCGATGTACCGCCGGATCGTTTGGACCGTGAACAGGGGGTCCTCGTTGATACCATCCCGACCCTCCTCAACGGCGGTGAGATAGGACTCAAGCCACTCTCCGGCGGCATCCTCGGGTCTTTGACGGGGATCCACGGATCGGTTGGACCTTAGACCGCGCAACAATCCTTCCAAAACCCCTTTGACCAGCCATTCATCATAGGGAGGAGTATCGATGATCTGGCCGCGGTCCAAAGCCAGGTACGACATCTCGAACAGATACTTCAAAAAATGAGGGACATCCACGTTCTCGACCCAACCCCGGTGAGCGATGAGCACCGTCTGTATGCCCCGGCTTGGATCTTTCGCCTTGAATCGGTTCGCCTCGAACTCCACCAGATCATCTTGCCTAAAATTAACATCGCCCGCCGTGCTCGTTAATATTCTGATGCGCCTTTTTTTCTGTGGATCGTAAAGATAAGTCACCATCCGGGCGAACTCCGCGATGATATCCTGAGTGTCTCTTCCGGTGATCTTTCCGCTGGAGCGCGCCAGGGATCCGTTGTTCAAGAAATCGCCCGGCTTCTCTCCATACGCGAGCAGCCGGTCGGACCTCCTGGTGTAAACGACCTCTTCATGCCCGTTCAAAAAATGACTCGTATAGCCGTACACCGTCTGCCGGCCGGTATCCGATGATCCCAGTCCGATCACCTGAACCACGTTGGGATCGCCTTTGAACTCCTTTAAATTTTCATACTCCTGCCTGGTGACCGCCGACCCTTCCGGAGTAGCCTCCGTCAGCAAAGTGAATGCCACCACCCGGCCATCCGTCAATCTTCCGGTAACGAGATGCACGTCCTCGATGGATCCCGCCTGGAACGTGTTCGTCATGATGGGTGAATAAAAATCATCGATCGTGAGGGTTGGATCTCCCGCGACCTCTCTGGCGCTCTGGATGAACAGGCCGTCCTTCTGATAAATATTCAGGATCTTCCGCGCCACCGCCTGAGACTGACGGCCGGTATACCGCTCCGGGTCAATACTGCCTTCCATCCTATGAATGTCCGCCGGGGCAACATGGAAAAAATTTCCCCCGTGTTCAACGCTCGCGATCTCATCCACGGGAACCGAGCCGAACCTCATTTGCAAAGAATGGAGATAATCACCGAATCTCGGATCATCCGTGTGGACCGCGACGTCCGCGGCTGTGAGCAATTGCAAAAACCCGATCATGCTCAAGAATCGTTCCCGGAGCCCGGGATTCAACTTTATGACGTAAGCGGCCATGGTTATAAATATCTGATCATCAAGCTTGGACGTGGAGGCCTGTCGGATCAAAGGCAGAAGGCTGTCCAGGTCGTTCTCCGCAAGGGATTTCAAGAGCGCGTTCTTGAAGTCATATCGGACCCCATCAGCCATCCGCGCGCCGCTGACTTTTTGGGCAGGAGGATGCACCCACTTGAAGTATCCGGCGCTGACCGCTGTGAGCCCCAGCGCGGCGATTCCGGCGGAGGGAGGAAAAAACATGAATATAACCGCAGACAGCACGATGCCGGACACCAGCGCTCCCCGGGCTGAGGGCCTGGAGTCGC
>JAGOUK010000014.1 GCA_018061225.1 Candidatus Omnitrophota bacterium
ACGACGAGCAGCTTCTTCGGGAGTTCTTCCAGCTCCAGCGCCCCGGTGGAATCCATGATGCGCTTATTGCCGAGATCGAACGCGGCGGGCATCGCGGGTTTAGAACCGACCGCGAGAATGGCTTTTTTAAATTTGATAAATTGCTGACCCTTGGCCGTTTCGACGCGCAGGGTATTGGAGTCTTCAAAATATCCGCGGCCATGCACAACTTCAACGCCGCGGCCCTTGGCGAGCTGAGTGATTCCGCCCGACAACTTGGTGATGACCGACATTTTCCATTCACGGAGCTTGGCCAGTTCGATCTTGGGTTCGGCAAATGTCACGCCGCGGATCTCACCCGACTCACGGGTCTCGTCAACGAGCTTGGCCACGTGCAGCAGAGCCTTGGACGGGATACAGCCGCGGTTGAGACACACGCCGCCCAGACGCTCGTCCATTTCGACCAGCGTGACCTTCTTGCCGTGATCGGCCGCGAAAAAAGCCGCCGCATAGCCGCCGGGGCCGGCGCCGAGAACCAACACTTCCGTCTGCATTGCGTCCATGCTTATAACCCTAATTCTTTTTCGGTCAGACCTTCGATGGTCTCGACCAGTGTGCGGATGAAGCGGGCGCCATCAGCTCCGTCGATCACGCGGTGATCGTACGACACGCCGATCGGCAGCATCGTGCGGGCGACGATTTTCTCGTCCTTAACAACCGGTTTGACGACGCCTTTTCCGAGAGCGAGTATCGCCACTTCGGGACGGTTGATGATCGGCGTGAAGAAAGTTCCGCCGATACCGCCGAGATTCGAAATCGTGAACGAACCGCCCTTGAGGTCATCCGGAGCGATCTTACGGGAGCGGGTCTTTTCGGCAAGTTCTCCGAGCTCTTTGGAGAGTTCGGCGATTCCCTTTTTGTCCGCGTCCTTCAGAACGGGAACGATAAGTCCTGCTTCGGAGTCGACCGCGACGCCGAGATTAAAATACTTTTTGTAGACCAATTCTTCCGTGACTTCATCGAGACTGGCGTTGAAGATCGGATGCTTCTGCAGCGCCTTCACGACGGCCTTGAGCAGGAGGATCGTCACGGTGAGCTTACCGCCTTTTTTCTCCACCTTGGCGGCGAGCTTTTTGCGCAGGGCCAACAAATCGGTGATATCCGCTTCATCAAATTGAGTGACATGCGGAATGGTCTGCCAGGATTCCTGCATCCGCTGACCGATGAGCTTGCGGAGTGAAGTGAGAGATTTTTTCTCAACGGCGCCCCATTTGGAGAAGTCGACGCTGACTTTGGGCGCGGATGCGGCTGCGGCGGGCGCGGCGGCTGCGGCAGGAGCGTGAGCGGCCGGCTGATTTAAAAGTGTCTGAAGATGCTGCACATAGGCGCGCAGATCCCCCATCGAGATGCGGCCGCCGGCTTCGGTTCCTTGAACGCGCGTCAGATCAATGCCCAGGTCCATAGCCATGCGGCGGATCGTCGGCGACGCGGCGGGCGGGAAGCCCGAGGCGGAAGCGTACTGATACGCGCCGGCGGGTGCCGCGGCAGGAACGGCAACACGGGCGGCGGCGGGGGCGGCGTAACCGACGGCAGGCGCGGACGGTGTCGCGGCGGCAGGCGCCGAAGTCCCAGAACCCGCTCCATCCAGCGTCAGAATGAGGTGGCCCACGCTGACCTTATCCCCTTCTTTCACGCCGATCTTAGAAACAACTCCCGCTTCAGATGAAGGGATCGGGGCGACGGCTTTGTCCGTTTCGAGCTCGATCATCGTCTGGTCTTTTTCGATGCGGTCACCGACCTTCACGAGGATCGAAACGACAGTGCCGGTGTTCACGCCTTCAGAAAGCTGGGGGAGTCTGATATCCATGATGATTTCCTTTTTACTGATAGAAGGGAAAAACTTTTTCGGGATCCACGCCGAGATCTTTGATGGCCTGCGTGACAAGCTTCTTGTCGACCAGGCCCTTTTTCGAAAGCGCGTAAAGCGTTGCGATGACCGTGGATTCGGCGTCCACTTCGAAGAAGCGGCGGAGATTCGCACGGGTTTCGCTGCGGCCGAAGCCGTCGGTGCCGAGCGTCGTCAATCCGCCGGGCACCCACGGCGCGATCTGGTCGGCCAAAATTTTCATGTTATCCGAAACGGCCACGAACACGCCTTCTTCCTTGGCTAAAATGTCCTGAAGATAAGAAGTTCTGGGCTTCTCCGACGGGTGCAGCATATTCCAACGCTCGGTGTTCAGCGTCTCGTGGCGTAGGCGGCGGTAGCTGGTCGCGCTCCAGACGTCGGCGCTCACGCCGTATTTGTCAGCGAGAATCTCCTGAGCCTTGAGCGCCTGAAGAATAATGGCGCCAGAACCGAAGATTTGGGCGCGGAGTTTCTTTCCGGCGGGTCCCGGCTTAAACTTATAGAGCCCTTTGATGATTCCTTCTTCGGCGCCGGCGGGCATCGCGGGCATGGGGTAATTTTCGTTGTGCAGCGTGATGTAGTAGTAGATCTCTTCGCCTTCGACATACATTTTCTGCATGCCGTCTTTGACGATCACGGCGATCTCATACGCAAAGGCGGGATCATACGCGCGAATGGTCGGGATGGTGCTGGCGATGAGATGGCTGTGGCCGTCCTGGTGCTGCAAGCCTTCACCATTCAGAGTCGTGCGGCCGGCGGTCGCGCCGAGCACAAAGCCCTTGGTGCGGGTGTCAGCGGCCTGCCAAAGCAAATCCCCGACGCGCTGGAAGCCGAACATCGAATAGTAGATGAAGAACGGTATCATTTGCACCGCGTGAGTCGAGTAGGAAGTTCCCGCCGCGATAAACGAGGCCATCGAACCGGCTTCGTTGATCCCCTCTTCGAGAACTTGTCCGTCTTTTTCCTCACGGTAGTAAATCAGGGATTCCTTGTCGACAGGCTCGTACTTTTGGCCATGCGGCGAATAGATGCCGACGGAGCGGAAAAGGGTTTCCATGCCGAAGGTGCGCGCTTCGTCCGGAATGATCGGAACGACCTGACGGCCGATCGATTTGTCGCGGATCATCTTAGACAGGATGCGGACAAAAGCCATCGTGGTCGAGACTTCGCTCTCAGCAGATCCTTTGGTGAATTCTTCGTAGAAGTCCGCGGCCGGCACGGCAAGCGGCTTGGAGTTGTTACGGCGGTCGGGCAGCATCGAACCCAGGCGCTTGCGGACATCCTTAAGGTATTTGGCTTCGGGGCTGTCCGGCTCGGGACGGTAGAACGGCGTGTTGACGACATCCTCATCCGAGATGGGGACCTGGAAGCGCGCGCGGAACTCGCGGAGTTCCTTCTCGTTCATTTTTTTCTGCTGATGCGAAATATTTTTGCCTTCACCGGCTTCTCCGAGGCCGTACCCCTTGACGGTCTTGGCGAGGATGACAGTCGGCTGACCCTTGTGTTTCAGCGCCGCGTCGAAAGCCGCGTAGACCTTTTGGGGATCATGTCCGCCGCGCTTGAGTTTCTTGAGCTGCTCGTCGGTGAGATGATTCACGAGCTTCAGCAACTCGGGATATTTGCCGAAGAATTCTTTGCGAATGTAGCTGCCCGGCTCAACAATATATTTTTGGTATTCCCCGTCGCAAACCTCACCCATGCGCTTGACCAGAAGCCCTGTCTTATCCGCCTTGAGCAACTCATCCCACTCGGAACCCCAGATCAGCTTGACCACGTTCCAGCCGTTGCCGCGGAACACGCCTTCAAGCTCCTGTATGACTTTGCCGTTGCCGCGGACCGGGCCGTCGAGACGCTGGAGGTTGCAATTGACGATGAAGGTCAGGTTATCAAGATTTTCGCGCGCGGCGATGGACAGCGCGCCCAGCGTTTCGACTTCATCCACTTCGCCGTCGCCGACAAAGCAGTACACATGCGGTTCTTCTTCGGGTTTCCAGTTGACCAGGCCGCGGGCCTTCAGATAACGGTTGAAGCGGGCCTGATAGATCGACGTGATCGGCGCGAGTCCCATCGAA
Organism: Candidatus Omnitrophota bacterium; assembly: GCA_018061225.1. Lineage (GTDB taxonomy): Bacteria > Omnitrophota > Gorgyraeia > 2-02-FULL-51-18 > JAGOUK01 > JAGOUK01. The sequence continues at coordinate 3,958 of JAGOUK010000014.1, forward strand.
ACAGCCGGGAACTGCCAAAACTTGGGCATGAGATACGGGTGCGGGTAGGAAGAAAGTCCTCCGCCTTCAGCCAGCTCCATACGAAAATGCTGGAGATGATGCGCTTCGAGACGGCCTTCAATGAAGGCGCGGGCATAAGGCCCGGGCGACGCATGGCCCTGGAAGTAAACCTGATCGGCAGGCCGGTCGGTATCGTAGCCGCGAAAAAAGTGATTGTAGGCGACATCGATGATAGTCGCGGAAGAAGCGATGGTGGAGATGTGGCCGCCGAGACCGTTGTTCACGCGATTGGCGTTAACGACCATCGCCATCGCGTTCCAGCGGAGATAGCTCTTGATGCGGCGCTCGATCTCACGGTCGCCCGGATAAACGGGTTCCTTCTCGACAGTCACCGTGTTCACGTAAGGAGAGCTCACCGACTGGGGTACATTCAATCCCTGATCCCGCAGGCGCGCCGCAAGAAACGCGACCATCTCGGAAGCGCGCTCATCGGGCTGGTCCTTAAGAACGAGCTCAAGCGTTTCAATGAGCTTAAGCGCCTTGACCGTTTCGGGCGGAAAAGGGGCGTTCAAGGCGCTGGCAAGCGCCGACTGAGCGGCATCCACGACGGCCGGCTGAACATTGGGACCAGGTGTTGGATTCATCTTAAAATAGGGTACTTTTTGGTTAAAAAAATCTTTTCGAGTGCCCCAATTTACATGATTTGGGGGGTTCTATCAACTAAATATGAGCCCTCCGAAAGCGGATGACGCCTGATCGGGAGGAGTTAGGGTTTTGGGGGGCGGGGTTGATATACTGACCGCCATGAAACGCTTGGATCTCACACTCCCCACCCCGGCCCATAATTTAGCCTTGGATGAAGCTTTGCTGGAAGCGGCTGAAAACGGCACAGGTCCAGAAGTGCTGCGTTTTTGGGAATCAGACATCACTTTTGCGGTTCTTGGATATTCCCGCAAAGCGGCCGAGGACCTGGATGTGGAAGCATGCCAGAGGGATGGAGTGCCAATCCTGAGAAGACCGTCCGGAGGCGGAACCGTTCTACAAGGGCCCGGATGCCTTAATTTTGCGTTGATTTTGAGTCTCCATAGGGCCGCGGAACTCGGCACGATACAGAGCACCAACACCTGGGTTCTGGAGCGGACTGCCGCCGCTCTACGCCAAGAAATTCCGGGTGCTGGACAGAGAGGCATCTCAGACCTGGCGATTGATGGGAAAAAGTTTTCGGGCACGGCTCAGCGCCGAAAGCGTTCGCATATCCTCTTCCACGGAACGCTGCTTCACCGATTAGATATTGAAGCGGTCAAAAAATATATCGCCCACCCTGTCACCAAGGACCAGCCGGACTACCGAGCCGGTCGGAAGCACGAGGAGTTCATGGCACAGCTGCCGGCCAAACCAGCCCGATTAAAAGATCTGATCAGCCTCGCTTGGGATGCTTCCGTGCCGATGGACAACGCTCCCTTAAAAGAAACCTCAGAACTTGTGCGGACCCGATATTCCCTCTCAGATTGGAATCTAAAATACTAGCAGCCAGTAAGTCGTCATAAATAAAAAACCCCGGTGTTTTGCACCGGGGTTTTTTTTAGAACCGAAACGCTGTATTAGTTATTTGAACTGCCGTCGTTGGACGCGGTCGTGGCATTGGAAGTGCCGGCCGGCGCCGGAGCTTCTTCAACCTGAACCTGCCGCAAACCACCCTGACGGAATAGGCCTTGGAACATATTCCGGATAGGAAGCGTGTTGAACCCGCCTTGACCTGATTGATTCGGCTGCAGATTGGGGACGACAGTCGCCGGTGTTTGAGGGACAACGGGCGGCTGCTGAGCGGCCAATCGGGCAGCTTCCAGTCGTGCGGCTTCCAAGCGAGCTGCTTCGACCTCCGCAGCTGCAATTCTCGCGGCTTCCGCGCGGGCGGCAGCTTGGCGGATGGCTTCGGCCTGAGCGGCGGCCTGACGGGCAGCCTCGAGACGAGCGGCTTCGGCCTGAGCGGCGGCCTGAAGACGGGCTGCCTCTGCGGCCTGCTTCGCCCGAACCTCTTCGTCGTCGACCAAGGGCTGAGGAATAACCACGGGAGTCGGCCGGCGAGTTTCAATCGGAGTCACGATTACATCCAGCTCCGAAACAACATTGGTTTCGACGTAAGGAACTTCCATCGCTCTGGCGTTCTCGCTTTGAGTGGCCGCGATCATCGGAAGCACTTCCGTCTCAGTGGGTCTCACCTGACCATAGGATCCGAAGTACTGAGATTCTTTGAGGAAGAGCTCATAATTTCCGGACATATCTTTGTTGAAAGCGGGCAGATTGCCGCCGCCAGCGATGCCGTTGTTCACCTGAACGATACCAGGCGGAACATTCGCAAACTGCAGGCCGTCACGGGTGATATTGCTGTGAATATTGACGGAGTTTCCGTTGATCTCGCCGCCGGCAAAAATCGTGATCGACTCACCTCTCGAGATCAGGTGAAGCGGAAGATCCGGCGTTCCCAGTGTACCGGTGCGGGCGAACAGAACAATGTTCTGCGCGGTCAGATCATCCGACGGAAGCGAACCGCCAAAGATCGACCCGCCCATATCCAGCGAAGCCCCCTGACCAACCGTGTTGTTCTCGATCGTCAGATTGCCGATACCGGTCAGATTTAAAGCGCCGGCGATATTCGCATTCTGCAAAAGCGTGTTCGGTCCGGTTAGATTCAGGTTCGCTGTACCGCCCGTGGTGAGAGGTCCCACTGTGGCCGCGTTCACTTCAACCGGATTCGCCAGAGCTCCGATATCACCCGCAGCCGTTGCCGCGAAGGTGTTCGCAGTGATGTTATTCGTCACCAGCGGAGCGTCGTTCGTATCCAGGATGTCACCGTTGGCGCCGCCGTTGCCGGCCGCGTTGATGGTGACATTACCCACGATCGCATCGGCATTACTGTCCCCGTTGACTTCGGCGATATTAGCATCACCGTCGGCGGTCAGGGTGATATTGCCGGCCTGTGAGCGGAAGGAGGATCCGGGGGCCATGGTGATGTCTCCACCCGCATTCCCCGTACCGGAAGTCGCATTGATCGCGCCGGTACCCGTGGTAGAAACAGATGAAGCTCCGTTAACCAGGATCTCGTCACCCGCGCTTAAGCTCATGATGCCGTTACCACCGGTGTTGGCAATATTCGCGTTGACGATGATGCTATCCCCGAGCGCGGCGCCGTTACCGGTCAACGTGGTGTTACCGCCGCCGGTGTTGGCGATGGCCTCATTCACCGTGATCGATGAATTGCCGATGATACGCACGTCCCCGCCGGCATTTTGAATGCCGGTGATGGCTCCGTCGACATTGCCGATTTCAAGCGCGCCCGTGTTGTTCGTAAAAATCCCGCCGGTGCCGTTCGACGCTTCCATGCGGCTCACCGTCGTTTCCAATTCATCCGCGGCGGACCCGATACCAGTTCCGGCGGTCATGGAGAGGTTTTGACCGGTGATATTCATAAGGGCTGCGTTCACGTCAGTGATTGCGCCGGCCCTGGCCCGAACGGTCACATTCCCGAGTGTCGCATCAGCATTGCTATTCGCGTTGATCGCATCGATCGCCGCGTTGTCGCGCGCGTCGGCCAGAATATTGCCATCCTGAGACAGGATTGAGCTGCCAAGTCCCATGGTCAAATCACCGCCCGCATTGCCGTCTTGATTAAAGACGGTTTCGGAGTCGGTCAAATTTTCACCCGCGAGCGCGTTCACAGCTCCGCTTCCTGCCGCGGAAGCCGAAACGCCCGGAGCAAAAGTCAGCGTATCCCCCGCTGCTAAAGTAATGTTGCCATTACCGCCTGTCGCGGAGACATTCGCGTTCAGCGTGAGGTCGTTGGCGGCTGCATTGCCATTGGAGGCCAAAAGAACCTGCCCTCCGCCAACTGCCGAAACCAACTGATTCACGGTCATGGAGCCCGTAGCGGTCGTGATGAGGTCTCCGCCCGCCGTGGTCGAGAGCCCCGTAATTACGCGGCCGTCGGCCATGGGGATCTCGGTGAGCTGGGTGATTGTGACATCACCGGTGTTTGAGATAAAAAGACCGCCCGCATCGGCAACGGCCGCGAGATTTGCCGCGGACGTTTCAAGACGATCTGCGGTAGTCGCGATGCTTGTACCGGCTTGGATCAAAAGATCTTTGGCCGTGATGTTGAGGGCTGCGGCATTTGCATCCGTGATGCTGCCGGTCCGGGCGCGCAGCGCCACGTCACCGACGGTTGCATCCGCGTTCGAATTGGCGTTCACTTCGCTTAGGGCTAGTGAATCCCGCGCATCAACGCGAATACTGCCATCCTGAGAGCGGATAAAGGACGCGGCATTCATCGTCACATCGCCGGTAGCTCCGCCGTCCCGATTAAACACGGTCTCAGAGTCCGTCAAATTTTCTCCGGCGAGCACGTTCACCGCGCCGGAACCGGCAGCGTTGATCGATCCGGCGGCATTCATGTCGACGCTCTCATTCGCGGCAACAGTGATGTTTCCATTGCCGCCCGAGGCCGCTACAGCCGCGTTCACGTTAACGTTGGCACCCGCGCCGCGGGCGGCCAGCAGAATCTCCGATCCGGAAACAGTCTGAGTCACAGCTTCGCTGATCGTCATGGTTCCTTCGGAAGTGATCTTGATAGCGTCCCCTGTAGCGGTCACGCCGTTCGAAGAGGCGGTCACGCCGCCGATATTCAACGTGTCTGTTTCTTGAATAAACACACCGCCAGTACCGCCGGCCGCTTCTAAGTTATTCACCGTGGTCTCGAGTCGGTCCCCGTCCGTCGCCACACCCTGAGCAGATTGAAGCTCAAGGTTATTGGCCGTCACGTTGAGGGTTGCCGCATTCGCATCAGTGATGGCACCGGTACGGGCCAATACCCGGACGTTTCCGACGGTTGCATCCGCATTGCGGTTGGCATTTGCGACAGAGAGACTCACGTTTCTGCGCGCATCGATCAGCAGGTCTCCGTCCTGAGAAGATACGACCGCGGTTGCGGCCTGAAGAACATCCCCGTTCGCGCTGCCGTCCTGATCAAGAGTCTCGTCCGTAAAGTCTTCACCGGCGGCCATTGTGACGGACCCGGTTCCAGCAGCCGAGACTTCCGTCCCCGCCGCCTGATTGATGGTATCGCCCGCCGCAAGAATGATATTTCCATTGCCGCCGGTTACCGCGATGTTCGCGTTAATCGTTAAATCTTCAGCCGCGGTCGCGCCCTTAGCCGCGATCTGGATATTGCCGCCGCCGGAATTCGCCGCCTGCTCGTTCACGGTGATCGCGCCTGTCGAGAACACCTTCATATCGTTGCCGGTCGCGCTCAATCCGTTCAAAGCTGCCGTCACGCCTCCGATGGTCAGGGCTCCCTGGTTCTCTACAAACAGACCGCCCGTTCCGCCAGCCGCTTCGAGCGCATTGGCCTTCGTTTCCATCCGGTTGGTATTGGTCGCGATCCCGGCCGCCGCTTGCATGTCGAGACCGTTCGCCGTGATATTGAGCTTATTCGCAGAGATGCCGTCGTTATTGTCGGTAATAGACCCGCTACGGGCATTCATCGACACATTGCCGCGGGTGTTGTCATTGTTCCCATCAGCATTGACCGTCGTCACCAAAATATCTGACGCAGCATCAATGAGGATGTTGCCGTCATCCGACTTCACCACGGATTCCGTGAGAAGAATATTATTAACTTTGAGATTCACGTCGCCGGTTGCTGCGCCGTCCTGATTGAAGACTGCTTCGGAATCAGCAAGATTTTCGCCGGCCAGCAGAGTGATTCCGCCAGTGCCGACCGCGCTGACCGTACGACCCGCTTCTACGTCCAGGGTATCGCCCGCGGCGATCAAAATATTCCCATTGCCGCCGGTCGTTGTCACATCCGCGTTAACGGTGACATCATTCACGGCTGCGTTTCCATTGGAAGCGAGCAGGATATTCCCGCCGCCTGAATTCGCAATATTCTCCGTGACGTTTAAGGATCCGGTCGCCGTGACCTTCACATCTGAACCCGTCGCGGTGATTCCTGAGAACCCGGCAGACGCGCTGCCGATCTCGAGGTTGCCGGTGTTCGAAACAAAGAGTCCGCCCGTTCCGGCATTGGACTCAAACTTATTAACCTGAGTTTCGAGGCGATCCCCGTCCACAGCCACACCCGAAGCCGCCTGAATCGTCAGGTCATCCGCCGTGATATTGAGCGTCGCACCATCAGCATCCGTTACCGCGCCGGCGCGGGCGATCATCGCCACATCGCCGATCGTCGCGTTGGCATCACTATTGGCGCTGAGTTCCGCAACCTGAATATTCCGAGCCGCATCGATAAGGATGTTGCCGACCGGGGTCTGAATGCCTGATCCGGCCGTCATCGTGATATCGCCGGTAGCCGATCCGTCCTGGTCCAATACCTCATCCGTAAAATCTTCACCGGCCGCCACGGTCACAGTCCCTGCGCCCTGCACGCTTGCGATAGAACCGGCACCCATGGCCACGGTGTCGCCCGCGGTCAAAAGGATCGAGCCATTGCCGCCCGTCGCGGTGATGTCCGCGCCGCTGTTGAAGGAGAGGTCAGAGCCGGCTCCCGCGCCGTTGGCATTGAGAAAAATATTACCGCCGCCGGTGTTCGCGACATTTTCAGAAACCGTCATCGCACCGTTGGTCAGAACGCGCACATCCGAACCGGTCGCGGACACGCCGACTAAAGTAGTGGCAAGCGTGGACGTGCCGCCGCCGATCGCAAAATCACGGTCATTGCGGACGAATATGCCGCCGGACCCGCCGGCAGCATCAAGGTTCGAGACCGAAGTTTCTAGACGGTCCGCATTGGACGCGATCCCGGCCGCGGCCTGCATCGCCAGGCCGTTGGCGGTCACGTTGAGCGTATCCGCATTCACGTCCGTGATCGATCCCCCTCGGGCGTTGATATCCACGTTTCCGCGAACCGTGTCTGCATTGGTGTCCGCGTTCAAGACTGCGACCTGAATGTTGTTCCGGGCGTCCAGACGGATGTCTCCATTATCGGTCCTTATCTCGGCGTTCGAGCCCATCAGAATCGATCCGCCCGCGTTCCCGTCCTGGTTCTGCACCAAGTCCGTCGCGTCTTCACCCGCAAACACCAGCACGCCGCCGCCAGCGCCTGTCACGGAGACAATCACGCCGTTACTGATCTGTGTCGTATCACCCGAGGCCAACACCACCACTCCGCTCGTGGACGATACATTTGCATTCAGCGTTAGATCGCGCGTGGCATCATTCCCCAACGAGGACAGCTGAATAAGGTTATTACTCGTGTTCGTCACTGCTTCGTTCACGGTCAGAGCACCATTCGCGGAGACCTGAATCGTGCCGCCTGCCGCGCTCACTCCCGTTGCGGCCGTGAAGCCGCCAATGGTGAGGTCACTTTGATCAGCCACGAACACGCCGCCGGTGTTGCCGGCAGCTTCCAAAATATTCACATTCGTTTCAAGAACATCGCCAGCCGAGGCAACACCAGTCTGTCCGTTGAGCAGAAGCTTGTCGGCCGTGATGTTCAGCGTGCCGGCATTCGTATCCGTGATCGCGCCTGCGCGGGCGATGACGGTGACGTTGCCGAGTGAACTGTCGAGATCACTTTCTGCATTAAGAACCGAAATGGCTGCGCCATTAGCCGCGTCTAGATTGATATTTCCGTCTTCGGAAAGAATGGAAGAGGTGGAATTCATCACGATGCTGCCGCCGGCCGCGCCGATATTCCCGTCCTGATCCAGCGTCAAGTCGGAGAAGTCTTCACCCGCGGCAACGGTCACCGCGCCGGTACCGACCGCACTGACCTGAACACCGGCATTGATCTGCGTCGTATCGCCCGACACAAGCAGAATGGATCCGTTACCGCCCGTTGCCGCCACATTGGCGTTCAGGGTCAGGTCATCCGTAGCAAGCGCGCCAAAGGACGCCAAAGTGATATTGCCGCCGCCGGTGTTGGTCACGGCTTCATTCACGGTTAAGGGGCTCTGTGCGTAAACTTCGATTGAGTTGCCCGAAGCCGTCACGCCGGTCACACCCGCATCCACACCGCCAATAACGAGCGCGCCCGTATTGATCACATGCACACCACCCGAACCGCCATTGGCTTCAAAGTTTTTAACCGTTGTCTCAAGCAAGTCAGCGGCAGTACCCACACCCTGTCCCGCCTGCGCCAATAAGTTTTGAGCCGTAATGTTCATCGTTGCGCCGTTCGCATCAGTAATTTTTCCGGCGACCGCGTTGATGGTCACATTGCCGAGTGTCGCGTCCGCATTGCTGTTGGCGTTAACGGTGCCCACTGCCACGTTGTTGCGCGCATCCAGCAGAATATTACCGTCTGCCGTGGTCACGGATCCTGAGCCTGTGGCGCCCATTTGGATTTCACCATTTGCATCGCCGTCACGATTGAGCGTCTCGTCCGTGAAGTCTTCTCCGGCAGCCAAGGTGACACTGCCGTTGCCCACGGCAGAAACCGTCTTGCCGTCAGATACAAAAATAGTGTCGCCCGCGGCCACGATCACGGATCCATTGCCGCCTGTCGCCGCAACGTTGGCATTCAAAAGTACGTCTTCAGCAGCTGAAGAGCCTTTGGCCGCAAGCTCGATATTACCGCCGCCGGTGTTCGTCACCGCTTCAGAGACGGTGGTCTTGCCTTGAGAAAATACTTTGATGTCCGATCCGGAAGCCGTGACACCGGTCAACGTCGCGTTGACATTACCGATTTCCCAGGCCTTGTTGTTCTCGACAAACACGCCGCCGGTTCCGCCATCCGCTTCAAAGCGGTTCACGGAGGTCTCGATGCGGTCGGCGTTCGTCCCGATGCCGGCTCCTGCGGTCAGCGCAACCGAGTCACCCGTAAAGTTCACATTGTTTCCATTGCCGTCGAGGATAGCTCCGGCGCGCGCGGCGATCGTGATGGCGCCTTCAATGTTGTCGTTGTCGGAATCGGCGTTGATGTTGCCCGCGGTGATACTGGAAGCTGCGTCGAGTAAGATATCGCCGTCCTCGGTCTCTACGTTTGAGGGGTTGTTCATCAAGATGCTTCCGCCGGCCGCGCCGACGTTGCCGTCCTGATTAAAGACAGTCTCAGAATCCGCCAAGCTCTCGCCCGCCAGAATCTTGACTGAACCGGTGCCCTTGGTCGAAACAGTTGT
>JAGOUK010000161.1 GCA_018061225.1 Candidatus Omnitrophota bacterium
TCAAAATATCGAACGGTCGATAGGTCGCCCGCTTCATGCTCCGTACGCGCGGCAAATAACTCTTTCAGTTGCGCCGTGAACATCTCGCCAGAAATCGCATCTATCGCACGTTCCGCCCGGTCCAAAAGCGTCAATGCGGCCGCGCGGCCGTCGGCTGTGCGGCGGTAAAGCTCCAGCGCTTCATCGTACAAGCGCTCGTCTTCAACACCCCAGAGGCGCAGCCGCCCCGGCGCCGTCAGATCCGCCAACTCAAATCCGCTCAGTCTCGCCTTTTGCACCAGCGCCTTCGCCTGCGCCAGATCCGCTTGCGCCCCGCCGGGCAATGATGACAACGTTACATCGCCTTGAGCGCCTTCGGTGTAAATCGTCCTGGCGGCATCGGCAGCCGCGATCTCGCCGATAATACGCGCCGCGTTCAGCTGCGCTGATGGATTGGCGTGCGCGTCCTCGATAATAATGACAGTCTTGGCATCTGTGCCCGGCGCGCGATAACCTCCCGCCACAAATCCTGCCGCGTCAGGGATGCTAAATTTAACTTTCGGGAGCCGCTGTTTGCCGCCGTGAACCGACCACGAATTCCAATCGGCAGCCGCAGGCGCTGCAAGCGCCGCGTCCTGCACAGTCATCGCGATGACAAGAAATATCGCTATGATTTTTAGAGCTGATTTAGTCTTCAAATAAATCTCGTATAAGTCTTATTCTTTATAATGTAAAAGTAAAAAATACCCAGTATTCCCCAGGCAAAAGTATGCCCAACGGACTCATTTTTCTCAATGCAGAGTCCAAAAATAATTCTAAGCGTAATTAACTGTTCTTGAGTTTAAATAAACAGGTCAAACAAACGTGTTTGGCCTAGGAAACGCGGTTTTTTTCGAAGAATTTAGCGACGATGAGACTGCCTTCGAACAGCACCAACATCGGCACGGCAAGCAGAAATTGACTCGAAACATCCGGCGGCGTGAGAATCGCGGAAAGAACAAAAATAGACACATACGAATGCCTGCGGAAGCGCGCCAGGGTTGCCGTCCGTGTCAGACCCATCGCGACGGCCGCGACGACCACAACCGGAAAGTCAAAGGCCACGCCCGATGCCAGCACCAAGTCGGTCGCAAAGGACGTGTATTCCCGGACCGAAAGCATGGGCCGCAACGCGGATGTCGCGAAGCTCATCGTGAACGTCAGCGTTGTCGGCAGGATGAGGAAGTATCCGAACGCGCTGCCGATGACAAAAAGCACCGCCGTGACAGCCGCCCACGGAAGGATCGATCGTTTTTCATTGGCGTGAAGGCCCGGGTCAATGAACTGCCATATCTGGTACGCGATGATGGGTGACGCGGCGACGGTACCCGCCGCGATCGCCGCGTACATCCGAACCATGAAGGCATCGGTCGGCCCAAAGAAGTACAGCGGCCCTTCCACGACGCGACGCGCCGGCTCCAACAGCCAATCCACCAGCCTCCCAGAAAAAAGCCACGCCACTGCCGCCAGAATACCCACCGCCGCGAGCGAAGTGACAATCGCTCGGCGCAGGTCTTCGAGATGTTCGCCGGCCTTTTTTTTGACGGGATCCGGTAGAGTCACAGGAGATTATTGATCGGAGCTTGGAGGAGGCAGAGACTTGCCGGTGTCGACAGATTGCGGCGGCGGCGTTTTGGAGGAGTCCTGCTTATCGTTTGATCCATCGCCAATGGCATTTGCCGCGCGCTTGAATTCGCGTATCCCCTTACCCAGCGCCTTGGCGAGATCGGGGATATTTTTTCCGCCAAAAAGCACCAGGACCAGAATCAAAATGACGCCCCACTCCCCCATGCCGGGAGCGCTCAGCGCCATAAAATCAAACGGGATAAGAGACGGGATTGTCATGCGGCTACTATACAAACGCCCGCAGCGCTTGTCAAAACGGTCCGGCGTTTTTGAGAAAAGGGGTCTTGCGATCGCGATCCGACAATATGAGCGGACATCCGGGGTCAGGCCAACTGACGTTGATATCAGAGTCATTCCAGGCGACACCCCGCTCGTCTTGCGGGGAATAGTAGTCTGTGGTCTGATATATCACTTCCGCGTGATCACTCGTCACCAGAAACCCGTGCAGAAAGCCTTCCGGGACAAAAAGCATTTTTCGATTCTCGGCCGACAAAATCTCGCCATGCCATTTACCATAAGTGTCCGAACCTGCCCGCACATCCACGGCCACATCAAATATTTCGCCGTATACGACGCGGATCAGCTTGGCCTGGGCCTTCGGCGCGATTTGACAGTGAAGCCCGCGGAGCGTGCCGCGCGCGGAGGAGCTGTGATTATCCTGCACAAAGTGCTGTCGAATACCGTTCTGCTCGAACAGATCCGCCCGATACACCTCCGCAAAAAATCCCCTCGGATCCACGAATGCCTTAGGTTCGATGAGCAAAAGATCGGGAATAGGCGTGTGAATAAATTTCATGATGGGGTGATTATAGTCGATGCGGCAGGTGGTGGCAAACGACGGGCGAAACGTAAAAAAGGTGTTGGGCCTATGCCATGACCCGGACACGCTGGATCGAGGCTCGTATCTCCTGAACCATGCGCGCTCCGCTGACAAGGGCATAGCTGGGCCGCTGGCGATCCAGGAATGGCCGCAAGCCCTTGAGCACCTCGAGGAATTCCGTGCCGGTCAACCCTCCTTCAAATGCATCCGCATCAAAAATACTCCCGGCACGTCCAGCCCATTCTGTTTCGACAAAATGCTGCGCCACATTAAAAGCCGATTGAGGATCTGCCTGTTCGGCAAGGTCCGGCACGGCTGCGAACGCGGCCGACAGCGGCGTGGTCAGGATCGCTGCCCAAAGAGGCTTCTCATTGCCTTGAGAAATCGGTTTAACCGCCAAATTGACCACGCCCTCATCGGGAACGGCTTGAGCAGAAACACGGATGGTGAGCCGCCCCTTCGCGCGCGGCGCCGCGCCGAATGAGAATGCGTCGGCCGACTTTCGAATTGCTCCTTGAATCATACTCTGCGAATGAGTCGATAGTGCCGCCATATCTTCGTTGAGATAAAACTTAAGTCCTGGCCGCGCCCGCGCCATCGCAAGCATCTGCTCCAACATAAATTCCAGCTGCGCCTCAACCTGAACAGCCGTCAATTCTGATGCTTTGGGAAAAAGCTCAGACCACACGGGCAATTCATAATCCGCGATGCCCTTCTGCAACGCTTTGAGAGATACATAAGCGGCGCTCAACGCGGCCTCGGTCGAATCGCCCGGATCGCTCCGATGGATAGTTGTTGTATCAGCCGGCTTATTACCTGAAGTCCTTTGTCCTGCCCGGGCATACACAACATGCGACGGGTCTCGAAGCACGGCAAAAACAGCTTCATCCTCGGGACGCAATCCCTTGGCCCGCTCCGCCAATTCGGCGAACCGTGTCAGGCG
>JAGOUK010000015.1 GCA_018061225.1 Candidatus Omnitrophota bacterium
TATCAAACTCTATTTTATGATTGAGAAAGCGCTTCCGGGGAACGTTTCCACGCCCGCCAAAAAGCGGCACCTTTGGACCTTGGAGTGTTCTAAATAACGAGGCGGCGAAAGCTTCTGTGAGGGGGGTTAAATCAGCAGCGCCTGAAAGACGGATGCCAGCGAAAGCAGGATCAAAAACCCGAACACATCGGTAAAAGTCGTCAGAATGATGCTGGAGCATTGGGCCGGGTCCATCCCGGCTTTTTTCATGATGAGCGGGATGACGGCTCCGCAGAACGCCGCGATGATCATATTGCCCACCATCGCCGTACCCACCACCAGGCCCAGCCAAGCGTTGTGGTTGAAGATCCAGCAGGCGAACCCGGTGACCACCCCGACGGCGATTCCGTTCACCAAACCCGCGGCCACTTCACGTCGCACCACTTTGAGCGCGTCGTGCTTGTCGATCTCGTTGAGCGCCAATCCCCGCATGACCACCGCGAGGGATTGAGCTCCGGTATTGCCGCCCTGTCCCGCGATGATCGGCAAGTAAGCCGCCAGCACCGTGATCTTGGCGATCATTCCCTCGAACATGCCGATGATCGCCGCCGCCAAAAAAGCCGTCGCGAGATTGATCTGAAGCCAGGGCAGACGTTTGGCGATCTTCATGGCGACCGGGGAGGCGGCTGTTTCCTCGGCCCCGGCGCCGAAAAGCTTCTGGATATCCTTGGAAGATTCCTCCTGGGCAAAATGGATGATATCGCCGAACTTGAGAGCCCCCAGAAGATGTCCTTCATCGTCCACAATGGGCACCGCCAGGTAGCGCTTTTCGATGGCTTCTTTGGCCACCTCGTCCTTGTTCCTGTTGACGTTGATGGCGTAAATATCCTTTTTCATGATATCGCCGATCAGCGTATCGTCCGCCGCCACCAAAAGATCGCGCATGATCAGAACGCCTTTTAGCCGGAACTCGTCATCGACGGCGTAGGCGTAGAGGAGAGGGACGCCGTTGTTGGACAGGAACCGGATCATTTCGATCGCTTCCCGGACGGTCTGTGTCTCACGGAAAGAGAGGTAATGGGGATCCATAATGGAGCCCACGGTACCTGGAGAATATCGGGCGTTGCTTGGGTGGTTGGAAAGTTCCGCTGATTGCATGGCGAGGATTATAACCCATTTATAAAATATGAGCTATAAACAAATCGCGCTATGGTGTGCCTAAAGCACCCAATGCCTCATCAGAATCTACTAACAAATCAACTTTATAAAAAAATAACACAAGTATTGAAAGATGTGAATTATCATGTAAACTCAGTATTAGGTACAGATGGTAAAAATTGATGAACAGTTATAAAAACGAAAACCAATATTGTTGGCTCGCCAAGACCATGAGAGTGGCTGTGGCCATGCTTTTTGTGACATTGCCCTATCAAGCCACCTCTCTTGGGACAAAGATCGTGTATGCCGCGGGAGCGGCGGTCTGCGAGAACGACCCCAATCTCGTCCTAGAGGGGGATGAATGTGTCGAGTATGCGGTGACGCCAACCGGGGATAAAGTGGTGATCAGCAGGACCAATTTGCCGACCGGCCGGGTGGTGAGCTTTTATCGGGAGCCGGTCATTCTCACGCTATCGCTGGAAGCGCCCGACCCCGCGCTTCAAGCGGTCCAAAAAGTCGACAACCTCCAGACCTTGGCTTACCTGACCGACGATGTCTGGATCAACGCGTCCGATGTGTCGGTTTATCAGTTCGGCGCCGTCCAAAAGTCGGAAGCCGCGGGGGAATATACCGTGGACCTGAAAGGGTCGGACGATTCGGGTTCCGAGATGCTGTCCGGAAAGATCCATTATTCCGTCAATCCGTCCGGATCGGTCGATCACTACGCGCTCACCTATTCGGGAGGCGAGGATGAGATCGACGGCCAGGCAAAGGTGTATCTCTTCGACGACGGAGCGGTCAGGCTCGCGGTGATCGACGAAACGAAATCTTCGGCGCGCGTTACGGGCACCAATCAGGTGAAGATCGGGTACGATGCGGCCGGAATCATCATCTTTGAAGACAATCGGACGCAGATCAAAGAAATGACCGCCGACGGAGGGACTCTGCAAACGGTCAAAACGGTTTATTTTAAGAACGGCACCGGCTACGAAAAAACGGAGACCACACGCCGCGACGCCAAGGGCAGGGTGCTCTCGTCAGAAAAGATCAATTCTGAGCTGGGTCCGGGAGCGGTCGTCCTCAGCACGTCATCGACGGTCGCCGCCTACGCGTATGATCCGGCCACCGGAAAAAAGATCATGGAAATAATGGATACCACCAGGACCACCAGCGACGGCTACAGTCACACCAAGCATGTGTATAACACCTATTCACCTCTCGGAACTCCCGACATCCGATCCACCTGGTCCGAACAGGTGTCGGAGTCTTCGACGGGCAAAAGCGTCATATACAGCTCCTCGTCCCAAAATTATTCAACGAACCGCGCTTCTTTGGCCGATCTCCTCGGCGGTACGGTCACGGTGAGAGAGGAGCGTTATGATGACTCGGACGAGATGACGTCCAGATCCCAGGTCGTGACGTCCTCCCAGGCCGGTACCGTCACTGATAAACGGACGACTGAAGAGCTCTTCGATACCGAGGCCGGCAACGCGGTCCATGAAACGGTCGAAGTCTACGCGGCGGGCAAAGTCGCCGCCGTATCGTATCGTGTTGAAACGGAAGGCCGGAATTGGTCCGGCTCGGCGGTCCTGGATGCCTCCGGGGCCGTAACCGGGGTGACCTATCAGGAGCAGGACGCGGAAGGCGCCCCGATCGGCGAACCGGTCACGATGGGACCCGACGCGCAAACGGATATAAAGGAGACCATCCTCGAATTGAAGGAAGCGGGGACTTACCGTGAAGACGAAGTCCTTCGCGCGTTGGGCTTGTTGAACAACGAAGGAAAGGTCGGGCTCCTGACCGCCCTTCGCGCCTATGTTCAGGCGGACCGCAGTCGGACCGGATCGCCGGACCTCAAATGGGATCTGAACGGAGACGGCGGTGTCGACAGCGCGGATTTAACGGATCTCAACACGCGGCTGCGCGGATCGGCGGACGCGGGTCCGCATGTTCCGGTGACGACGGCATCCGGCGATATCCTGGATCACGGCGACCTTTACGATCAGGCTCTCGCCGACGTCTATTCGTTGACCGGCGAAGCGGGCCGTGTGATGAATCTGGCGGACCTTCAAATCGAAACCGCCGAAGTCGACGCGGGCGGAAAACTCTCGATCTTGTTGAACACCAATTCTACGACCCCGAATTCCAGCTATCTGCAGCAAACCATGGAAGCGCAGTATGATGCCGCCACCGGAGAGCGGACCTCCTGGCGTTACACCCAAAATCATTATGAGTCCTTCGCTCCCGATCCGGTCACGTACACGGAGAACGAGCCGTACTCATATGACTATTCGATGTATTCCAGCTACGGTTCCAGAACGAGCATTGTCGACGAGGGCGTCACATCGGACGGAACCTATCATAAGTCCGCCACCGAGACCAACGATCCGTACGGCTCCTACGGCTATTACGGGTACGCCTACGGATCTTACGGTCCGACCACGTCGCGGTACGAGTACACGCTCGAAACGGACGGGGACTTTGTCGAGGAATCCTGGTACGACGCGCCGATGGATTACACTTATTACTATTACTACACCACGCCGGTCAGCACGTACACGCTGAAAAGCCGACAGACGGATGGGGACGGGACCGTCACCCTGCGCAGTATCAGCTCGAACCAAACCACCAATTATTACGGTTATTACAACTACGGGTACGGATATTCATCGCCGTCGTATGATGAAAGGACCGAGACCTTTTTTGCGAACGGGGATTACCATTTGGAAACGACCAGCCGAAGTTATTACGACTACAGCTACGGCTACGGAACCGAGTCGACCTCCCGGTCCTCGGTCCGGCGCTACAGCAACGGCGACTATTACGAAGAGTCCTGGTACGATTCGCCCGACCCCACGTACGGCGCCAGCGGACATTCCGTGAACAGCCGGGTCACGTCGGAGGATGGTACTGTTACACTGCGTACCTCCTCCTCCAGCGAGTCCTACAACGGCAGCATGAACACGTCGTCGGAGGAAAGAACAGAGGTCACGAGGCCCGGCGGCTATTATCGGCTCGAAGAACACCGCAGCAGCCAAGCGGACTCTTTTTACGGCAGCACTTACGACCGTGTCAAAACCGTCGATCCGGAGACCGATTCCGAATCGGAGACCATCCGCGAAAGCTCCGCCGACTCCACCGGGATCTATTATGCCGGGTACGAAAGCAAAAATGATCGTGTCGGTCAGGTCACGACCACCGACTACACCCAGTACGGCTCCATGTACAGCGATTCCTACCGGACCCGCACTTACCAGGATGCCGGGTCGGGGAAATCGTATACCGCTACGCTGACCCAGCCCGCCTATATGGATTATGGCGGCTTTGCGCCGAGCCCGGCGATCAGCGGATCCGTCACGATCGGCGGCAAGCAGATCAATTTTCAGAGTTCGGAGGAAAGTCCGGATCAGATCGTGTTCGATTACGAAGGAGGCCGTGTCATGGAATCCGGAGGGGATCTGGACGGGCTCTGCTCTTTCCTCGCGACGGCCCGGATCCGCGACATCGCCGGCCTGAACCCCCGTCAGGAACAGCAGCAGACCAATGAGGATCTCGCCATGCTCGACCAGCAAAGCGCGATGTGGGACATGCAGCAGGACCAGATGAGCGGCAGCGACCCGAACATGACCGACACCGGTTTCAACAGCCCGTACTAGACCAGCCTCGCATCCTTTCCTCCGTCCGTCCGATTGCACTTTGAAAAAAACTTAAACGGCTCTATAATTGCGCGTGATGAAACCCCGCGCCAAACAAAATAAAAAGAACGATATTGTCCGCATTGGACTGGTGCAGATGCGCATGGATGCCGACAAAGAGACCAATCTTGCCCGCGCTGCCAAGTTCATCCGTCAGGCCGCAGCCAAAAAAGCCCAGATCATTTGTTTGCCCGAAATGTTCCAGACTGAGTATTTCTGCCGCACCGAAGATAAGCGGAACTTTGACCTGGCTGACACGATTCCGGGATCGGCCACGGATTTTTTGAGCGGTTTAGCCGCGGAGCTTGAGGTCGTCATCGTGGCGCCGCTTTTTGAAAAAAGAGCCCGCGGCCTGTATCACAACACGCTCGTGGTCATCGATGCCGACGGGAAACTCTTGGGCAGCTACCGTAAGATGCATATTCCGGACGACCCAAATTTTTATGAAAAATATTATTTTGCTCCCGGGGATCTGGGGTTCAAAACGTTTCAGACCCGCTACGCCAAGATCGGCACGCTGATCTGCTGGGACCAGTGGTATCCCGAAGCCGCGCGTCTCACGGCGCTTGAGGGCGCCGAAATCCTGTTTTATCCAACCGCCATTGGCTGGCATGAGTCGGAGCCGGCCGAAGCCCGCAAACTTCAGCGCCAATCCTGGCAGACCATTCAGAACTCACACGCGGTAGCCAATGCCGTGTTCGTAGCCGCCGCCAACCGCACCGGACAAGAAAAAAAGCTCAAGTTCTGGGGGTCCTCGTTTGTAACCGGCCCTGATTGCTCCTCGATCGCACAAGGTTCCGTTGACCGCGAAGAAGTGCTGATCGCCGACTGCGATCTCGGCCGCATCGAAAAGCAGCGCCGCGAGTGGCCCTTCTTACGCGACCGCCGCATCGACGCGTACGCCAATATCACCCGCCGTTACGGCAAATAGAAGGTATTCTTCAATGACCCCCCAATCTCAAGGTTATTCCATGCCGGCCGAGTGGGCCCCGCATGAGGCGACCTGGCTGAGCTGGCCCAATAACAAGGACACCTGGACCGAGGAGATCGAAGCGGTCGAAGCGGCATTTGCCCGTGAGATTGAATGCCTCGCGGAAGGGGAGATCGTCAAAATTCTGGTGGATTCTGACCAAGAGCAGGAGCGCGTCCGCAGCATTCTGAATCAGAAGCAGGTGCGATGGGGCAATGTCCGCTTCATCGTCCACCCAACCGTGGACGTTTGGATACGCGATTACGGTCCCAACTTCGTGGTCCGCGGATCCGGGGGCAAGAAGGAAATTGGCTACAACAAATGGATATTCAATGCCTGGGGCAATAAGTACGCGGATCTAGCGACCGACACCAAGATTTTTGACGACATCGCGTCGCGTCTGCCAGGCAAGCGCTTTGAGCCCGGAATCGTGCTCGAAGGCGGATCGATCGAGGTGAATGGCGCCGGGGTTTGCCTCACGACGGAACAATGCCTTCTCAACCAGAACCGCAACCCCAAGCTTAACCGCGGCGCCATCGAGCGCAAGCTCAAGGAACATCTCGGCGTGGTCAAAGTCCTGTGGCTTGCCGAGGGCGTGGAAGGGGATGATACCGACGGCCATATCGATGATATCGCCCGCTTCACCGACGCCAACACCATTGTCGCGGTGTATGAGGAAGACGAGTCGGACGCCAATCACAAAATCCTTCATGACAACTGGGAACGGTTGGAGTCCATGACCGATGCCAAGGATGAGCCCTTCCGGCTGATTAAACTTCCGATGCCCGACCCCGTCATCTACGAAGGCAACCGTTTGCCGGCCAGCTACGCAAATTTTCTCATCGCCAACAAGCACGTTCTGGTCCCCATCTTCGGCAGCCGCCATGACCAGGCTGCGCTCAAAATTCTCAAGCCGCTTTTTCCAAACCGGGAAGTGGTCGGCATTGACTGCCGCGTCATGGTTCGGGGATTCGGCACCCTTCACTGCGCCTCACAGCAGCAGCCCGCGCTCACGTAATTTTTAGTCTCTCCAAACAAGTGTCCCAACGACACACGATCTCTATATCCGTGGTAAAAATCGCGAGGAATTGATATATTATGCATATGAAAATACCAAAGATATTAGTCTCTTTAGCGGTGGTCAGCGTCCTGGTAGGAGGAATTTACGGAGCGCGTTACGCGCGAGGATTGGATGCCAAAAGCGTTTCTGCGCCGATGTTGGCCGCGCCCCGGGCGATGGGCAACCCTGCCGCTAAGACCCGAGTAGTGGAATTCATCGACTACCAATGCCCTTCCTGCGCCAAGAGCTCCAAATTTTTACATGAACTTGTGAAGCTGCATCCCCAGGAAATTTATCTCGAGGTGAAGTATTTTCCGCTCAAAGGCCACGCGCATAGTATGACGACGGCCAAGCTCGTGGAATGCTCCAGGATGCAGGGTAAGTTTTGGGAAGCGCATCACGCGGTATTTCTGTCGCAGTCGGCATGGCGGGATTTGGAGGATGCCACACCGGTGCTGAGTCTGGCGGTGCAGGCGGCTGGAGTGGACGTAGCCGCGATCGACCGGTGCGCGCAGGATCCGGCCGTCGAGCAGCGCATTCTCGCGGAGCGGGACGAAGCATTGAAGTTGGGTCTCAGATCCACCCCCACCTTTTATATCAACGGAACCATGGTCGTAGGGTTCTTGGGGATGCAGGCAGAAATGGTCAAAATATTTCCGGACGCGGCGGATATTCCGCTTCCGGCGGATAATGCCTCAACCACCCCGCCATCCGCCCGCGGTCCGCTCTCGGCCGTAAAAAAAGCAGACGGAAGCATTGAGTTGACCGGCGCTTCCGGTAAGGCGAATGGGTCGTAAAAAAAGCCCCGCCCACAAGACCGGATACCGGCCTCAGCCTGAGAAGCCGGCGCTGATCCGCTGGTCCGTCTGGCCGTTGATTCGAGTGTGTGTCGGAGCAATATTTGTCGTTTCGGGATTCGAGAAGCTGATTTCGCCGTATCAAAATTTTCAATACGTGATCGAGCAGTATCAGATGGTGAGCGGGGAGCAGGCCGCCTGGATCGCCCAGGCGCTGCCGTGGGCCGAGCTTATCGGCGGAAGTTTTTTTCTGCTTGGGTTGTGGACGACGGAGGCCGCGGTATCGGTCATGGCAATGTTTGGGATTTTTATCACGGCTGTGGGGCAGGCGCTGATCAGGCAGCTGCCGCTGGGGGAATGCGGATGTTTTGGGGAGTTGATCTCCATCCCGCTTCCGGTAGTGCTGGCTATGGACACCGTGCTGTTACTGGCAGTGGCGGCGGGTCTGATCCGTAAGCCGGGGCTGAGGGCCATGAGTCTGGATGAGCGGCTGTGACCGATGGGGTTCGGGACGATGCGGTTCGCCGGAGATACGGAGCGGCATTGGATCTATTGACCGCCAAACAGCCCGATGCCTGTGTGGTTGAAATAGAGAAAATTCACGCCGAGCACCCGGAATTTTTGGACGCGTATGAAGGGCTTGCGGTTGTCTACTCGAAGCTGGGCCGCCTGGACGAAGCGATCGAAGTCATGAACCGTCTGGTCGGGAAAGATCCGGATTCGCTGATGGCGCACGTGAATCTTTCTGTTTTTTATATGAAAAAAGGCATGAAAGACGAGGCGGAAGTCGAAAAGGCCAAAGCGACTGTCCTGCAGTTTAGCCGCGGAAGCAAAAAACTTTAGTTGCCGGTGACCGAAAGAGCGGAATGAAATACGATCTGATTTTGTTTGATTTGGACGGCACGCTTTTGGATACGGCGCCGGATATCATGGCCAGCGCCAATTGGGTGATGCGCCAGACTGGTTACCCGGAGCGTGACCTGACGGAAGTGAAGCACGCGATTGGACGCGGCGTGCACGAGCTCTTGAATCAGCTGTCTGAGAGCCCGGACCGCCCGGCGCTTGAGGGCGAGGCGCTGGAACGGGCTTGTGAGATTTACCGAGAGCACTACGTCAGTAATCTTGTGGTTTTTTCGAAGCCGTACGCGGGCGTGATCGAGATGCTTGAAGGGCCGCTCAAGGCCGCTCGTAAGGGGATTGTGACGAATAAGCCGCACGCGCTGACCGGGAGACTTCTGAAGGAAGTCGGCCTTGATGGGATATTTGATCCGGTGATCGGAACCGGCTGGAAGTACGCGGCCAAGCCCTCGGCCGAAGGAGTTGACGCGGCCATGGCCGCTCACGGGGTTCGCGCGGAGCGGGTGATTCTGATCGGCGACAGCGAGATCGATCGGCAGACGGCGGTGAACGCCGGCATCAATTTTGGATGGGTGTCTTATGGTTACGACACGGTGACACGCGACGGAAGTTTTTGCGTGTTTGATGACCCTAGGCAATGGGAGGAGCTGACTCATGGAAATGTTTGACGCAATGAAAATGTCCGCCGGAAAGCGCGCCGCTTTGGACGTCGCCGAATCGGCCCGCGAATCCGACTGGAAGTTTCCGAGTTTCGTGGCCCAGTTATTTGAAGGAAAATTCGACTGGAAACTGCTCCACCCGTATCCCGCTCAGTCCGCCGAAGACAAAAAGATCGGCGACGAGTTCTGCGTCAAAATGGAAATATTCCTCAAAGAAAATCTTGATCCTGATGAGGTGGACCGCACGGGACTGATCCCCGATAAGGTTTACGACGGTTTCGCCCAGATGGGCTGCTTCGCGCTTAAAATCCCCAAGGAATACGGCGGTCAGGGCTTGAGTCAGATCAACTACAACCGCGTGGTCGGCATGGTCTCGAGCTACTGCGGTTCGACCGCGGTCATGCTCTCGGCACATCAGTCGATCGGCGTGCCTCAGCCCCTCAAACTCTTCGGAACACCCGAACAGAAGAAGAAGTATCTTCCACGCTTTGCGGGCAAGTACATATCGGCATTCGCGCTCACCGAGCCGGAAGTCGGTTCGGATCCCGCCAAGATGTCGACCATGGCCACTCCGACCGAGGATGGTCAGCACTTCCTCATCAACGGCCTCAAGCTCTGGTGCACGAACGGACCCATTGCCGACATTCTCATCGTCATGGCGCAGACGCCGCCCAAGATGATCAAGGGCAAAGAGCGCAAGCAGATCACCGCCTTCATCGTCGAGAAATCGATGCCCGGGATCAAGGTTCTGCACCGCTGCAGCTTCATGGGTCTGCACGGTATTCAGAACGGCCTCATCAAGTTCGAAAACGTTAAAGTTCCGCGCGAAAATATCCTCTCCGGCGAAGGGCAGGGGTTGAAGCTCGCTTTGGTGACGCTCAACACGGGACGTCTCACGGTTCCGGCCGCGACCAGCGCCATGGCCAAGCTCTGCGTGAAGATCGTCCGGGAATGGTCGGTCAAACGCACCCAGTGGGGCGCCGAAATCGGCAAGCACGAAGCCGTGAGCTCCAAGATCGCGACGATGGCGGCCAACACCTTCGCCATGGAAGCGGTCACCTGGTATGTGTCCGCCGTGGCGGACTCCGGCAAGACCGACATGCGTCTTGAAGCGGCCATGTCCAAGCTCTTCTGCACCGAGCATGCCTGGCGGATCGCGGACGACACCGTGCAGATCCGCGGCGGCCGCGGTTACGAAACAGCCGACTCGCTCCGCGCGCGGGGCGGGGAAGACCCGATCCCGGCGGAACGCATTCTGCGCGACACCCGCATCAACCTGATTATCGAGGGCACCAGCGACATCATGCATCTCTTCATCGCGCGTGAAGCGATGGATTGGCATCTGCGCCTGGCTTCGCCGCTTTTTGGCAAGGCAAGTCTGGGCGTGAAGTTTGGCGCCTTTTTAAAAATGGCCGCCAAATACGCGCTCTGGTATCCGAAGCTCTGGATCTGGCCCAACGGCGTCAGCTCTGAGGGCGTGCCGTCCAAGCTGAAGGCGCATCTGCGGGCCAGCGAACGTTTGTCACGACGTCTGGCGCGCAATATGTTCCACGCGATGATGATCCATCAGGCCAAGCTGGAGCGCCGGCAGAATGTGCTGGCGCGGCTCGTGGACATCGGCACGGATATCTTCGCGATGTCCTGCGCGATCGCGCACGCGTCGCATTTGGCCAGGGTGGGCGGTGACGCGGGCAACTCGGTCGATCTCTGTGATTTGTTCTGCCGTCAGGCGCGGTCCCGCATCGAGCGTGCTCTCGAGGACGCGATGTGGA
The DNA here is from genome assembly GCA_018061225.1 of Candidatus Omnitrophota bacterium. Lineage (GTDB taxonomy): Bacteria > Omnitrophota > Gorgyraeia > 2-02-FULL-51-18 > JAGOUK01 > JAGOUK01. The sequence goes on from JAGOUK010000015.1 coordinate 10,949, forward strand.
ATGACGACGACATGGTCTATAAGGTCGGACGCGATATATTCGACGGCAAGTTTGAGTGGATTGAAAACGGCATCGTTAAGTAAGGAGAGTCTCATGAAGCGCATCCTCGGCATCGCATTATCCGTTCTATTTTTGTCCGTTTCCGCGCACGCGGCGGATCTGGACAATCGGCTCTGGGAATCAAAGCAAATTCTCAATGAGTACATGCAGATGCCGGAACAGGACCGGATTCCGGCCAGTCTCCTGAAGTCTGCCAAGGCGATCGCGATTTTTCCCAGCATGCTGAAGGCGGGCTTTGTGGTGGCGGCGCAGTACGGCAACGGTGTTGTCCTCGTGAAGGATGAGGCGACCGGTGAGTGGAGCGCCCCGGCGTTCTACCGGATGTCAGGGGGCAGCGTCGGGTTCCAGCTCGGCGGACAGGCTTCGGACGCGGTGCTGGTGATCACCAATGAGCGCGGTGTGCACGGCTTCTTGGAGAATAAATTCACCTTGGGCGCTGACGCGTCCGTGTCAGCCGGACCGGTGGGCCGTGACGCGGAAGGGAAGACTGACTGGCAGATGAAGTCGAGCGTCTATTCCTACTCGCGGTCCCGCGGCCTCTTTGCTGGTGTCGCGCTCGACGGAATGGTGATCAACGAGGATAAAGACGCGAATACGTCTTATTACGGCGCCGGCAGCGGGTCCGAATCCATTCTCATGAAGCGTTCCGTGAAGCCGTCTCCCAAGGGCAAAGAGTTGATCGAGACTCTGTCTAAATACGCCGACTAGTCTGTCCTCAGTGATCAAAAAACCGCTCCTCTCGACCGCCAAAGACACTCGGCCTTGCGTCAAACGCAAGGTCGTTTTTGCGCGTCCGCGGCTGCAGGTGATGTCGGACACCGCGCGCATCCATGGGCGGTTGGTCGAAAAAATCTGGACGCGGCGGCCGCTGGTCAGCGCCATGGTGGTTCTGAAGGACGCTGACACGATGGTGTTGGTCCGGCAGTACCGCTATGGGATCAATAAGACGCTGTGGGAGCTGCCCGCCGGCACCGTGGATGAAGGGGAAACGCCCCGTGCCTGCGCGATCCGCGAATGCCAGGAGGAGACCGGCTGGATTCCCCGCAAAGTCACCAGTCTCGGGTCGTACTTCAACGCGCCCGCCGGGAGCGAAGAAACAACTTTTTTATTTGTCCTGTCGAGTGTCATCAAAGGTAAAATGAATCTCGATCCAGACGAGCACATCACCGTGGGTGAATTCAGTCTCGCGCGGATTCGCCGAATGCTCAAGTCCGGCGAGATCCGCGACGCCAAATCCATCATCGGTTTACACAGGTATTTTTCATCATGAGACTTCAATCTTTTTTAGCGGACTCAGGTATCGCCAGCCGCCGCAAGTCGGCCGAACTCATCGAATCCGGTCTCGTTAAGGTCAACGGCGAAGTCGTTAAAGCTCCCGGCCACCCAGTGGACGGCGAGAAGGACGTCATCGAATTTAAGGGCAAACAAGTAAAGCCCGAGTCGCTTCATTACTACCTTTTTTACAAGCCGACCAATGTCATCACGACCGCGGCGGATGAGCAGGGGCGCAAAAAGGTCACGGATTTTTTCACCAAAGTGAACGCGCGCGTGTTTCCGGTGGGGCGGCTGGATCGGAACTCAACCGGATTGCTTGTCATGACCAATGACGGCGCGCTGGCTAACGGTCTGATGCACCCCAGTAAGGGCGTCGAAAAGCGCTACGCGGTGCTGATCGACGGCCCGCTTGGTCCTGAGCAGATGCTAAAATTTCAGAAGGGTCTGAAGATCGAGGGGCAGATGACTTCC
>JAGOUK010000162.1 GCA_018061225.1 Candidatus Omnitrophota bacterium
TATCCGGCGCTGACCGCTGTGAGCCCCAGCGCGGCGATTCCGGCGGAGGGAGGAAAAAACATGAATATAACCGCAGACAGCACGATGCCGGACACCAGCGCTCCCCGGGCTGAGGGCCTGGAGTCGCGGACATACGCGGCCCAGGAGCGGAAAGTGTTGATGCCCAATCCCCCGGTCTGGATGACCAGCGACCGATAGGCCTGCTCCGCTCCCAGCTGAGCTGCCGCATGCTGCAAAAACGTCCACACCACCCGGCTAAAAATGCCGTCGGATACTCGCACGGCTTGACGTCCCAACCTCGTGTCATCCAGCTGCTGCGCGGCCTTGGCGATCTCGTCCGGATCCCCCGACCGCAGCCTCCTCGCCGCGTCGATTCTGGCTATCCCCATCGGCTCCAAGATATCGAACACCAGACTCATGGACATGCCCGCCGCCGCCGAAATAAGCGGCTTGAGATAGGCTGCCTGCACATGATCGGCAATATACCAATTGGTCAGATCTTGTGTGATGCCCAGAAGCGGTCTCCATAACAACTGAGCCGCGAACATCCATACAAGAACCCTCGGAGACATGCGCGTCAGTGAATCCGACAGATACATGCCGTTGATCCTGGCCCAGAGACCAAACATGAGCGTGATCACCGCGGACCCGGCGGCCGAACGCCATCCCGGCTCGCGCTGAAGATCAATGATCCATCGCGCCGTGCTGAATCCGGTCGTCTGTGAGATCATCATCTCCGCCGCTGCGGCAGCGGCGATCAAGACCGCGCTCCACTTCAGAACATTCCTGATCCTCCGGGTACTTTCTTCACGCGATAATTTTTGGATCGTGTCCGCAAGCCGTGAGCCGGCCTCGTCGGGTGCATCGGCCGGATCAAAAAGGGCGGGCTGTATCCCCCAGGTTTTGTAGGCATAAAAAGCGAGAGGAACATAAAAATGAACGATTGTCGGATAGGACACATCAGGCCCCGATAGCTGAAGCAGTTCCGCATGTTTACTGAAGCGCTGGTCGACCGCCCTTATCATTTCCGCAAAGTCGATCAAGCCGGACCGCTGAAGGCGCTCTCGCTCAAACAGGACTTCGCCCAATAGAAGAGGCGCCATAAACTGATCCGAGCCCATACCGGCATCGTCAAAGTCGATCAGCACAGGGTTCCGCTCTCCGGAATCACTCGGCTCCAACACAATATTCCTTAAAGCAAGATCGGCATGGGCTATTCCTTTTTGATGCAGCGCAATGACCGCTTCCAAAGCCTTTAAGATCCAGGTAACTGTCTTCCTGAGGTATTCATCATCACTAAGACCTCTTGCTTCTTCACTGCCGAGCCAATGGATCATCCGGGGCCCCTCGACCCGGCGGATCTTGTAGCCGCCGGCCGGGTCTTTTCTGAAGGTTGGGAGCGACGGGTGTTTGGCCCGGCGGATCGCGCGCACGGTCGCGTCAGACCAATCGACGTGGATCCATTTTTGAGCGGCCATCCGCGCGGCGGATGGGGCTGCTGCCGCCGGTTTAAAATGAGCCTGGTATTCGGCCCAAAAAACCTCTTTCATTTGTTCATCGCCCGTCAAAACGACCATACCGTCCGCCATGTCACCCGCCTCTTTGAGCCGGTCCCCGTCCCCGGCAAATCGGGCCATCCCCAGGTCGATGAATTCCGTCCGACTTCCGGGTCTGATATGTTCGAGCTGAAAATGATGTGATATTTCGTCATCGGCCCCGTCGATGGGATCGCTGCGGTGAACCAGATCGCCGTGGATCAGATACTGTTCCGCGCCCCGGGGACCCGGAAGACGGCGTGTGATCGAGTGGAGTTCTGCCAGAGACCGGGCGATACTTTGAACGGTCAGCGTCCATTCACGGGACAGGGCTTCCGGATCCGTGATCTGACCCACCTGATCGATCCGCTCCCCCAGGTCCGGATTGGCGGAGGCCAAGACGGCAAGCACCGTGCCGATCCTGGCCGACGCGGGTGCCAGTCCGGCCCGGTGCGCCAACTGAGTGAGTTTATTTTCGAGATCCAGCTGGTCCCGCAAGACTGATCCATGATCATGTGTCGGATCCAGCCGCACTCCGTACGCGTCTCCATAATATTTAATGTAGGCCTCTCGCGTGAGCGGACTTCCGTCCTTTTGCCGGACCGTCACCCGGACCCGCTTCGTGTAACGGACCGCCCGACGGTTAAAATCATTGAAGGGACCCATGTCATCGGTCCGTTGATCGACGATCTCTTCTGTTTTGACATCATCTCCGAACAGCCACGCGGTCAACGGCAAGGCCTCCTCCCCCACCTCACGGCGCAGCAGATCATGGGCCGTTTCTTCATCCCACATGAAATCATCATCCACATCAGGATGATCCGCCATCCGCGCTGCGGAAGGCCGGAGCTGCAGTTCGGCGGACGCGTGACCGGCCGCATGACCGGGTTTCTCCGTCACGGTGAACCCGACGGACCTGAAGAGCGGAATCTGAGGACTGAATACTTCCCGGCACACAATGCGGTCTGGAACAAAGCCTAACAGTTCACCGGACTTTGCCGCATCGATGTAGCGAAGCAAGATATTCTTATCAAATATCGATTTGGCCTTGAGCTGCCCGCCCGTGAAAGACGCGTCCCTGACCTTCAACCCTCCATGCCCCAGGATCATCGTCTTCGTCTCTTCATCCCAGCGGTATTGCAGGCTGAACCAACGCATTTCAACACCGGCTCTAAACTCGTATTGATTCGGGTTGTGATGGTCCATGATCTCGATCGGAATGCGGTTACCGTTCGCCGACAGAATGCGCAGGGTGTCATCTCCCATCATGCGGAGGACGGCATCAAACAGATCGGGATGCCGGTATGTCTGCACCGGTACACCTGAGGTTGTGTACGCGGTCAGTTGCGCGGCCAATTCAGGATCTTTAACCCAGTCGATCTTGGCGGGGGCCGATCCCGACGCCGATTTGAGCAGCCACTGCACCACGGGGGCCGGCTGCGGCGCGGTCCATAGTGATGAGAGCCTGCCGGATTCAAAAAACCGCATCGATGCCTCTAATCCGATCCATCCAAAACCCGTCAAACGGTCTACCATCATTTGCTTCAAGCCTTTTGGCGTTCTCACCGCGATCTTGTCTGTGGACGCTTTGCCTGTCGGCGCAGATCGTGGTGTAGGCAAAAACATAGCGCTTCGGCGGGAGGGTTCGCCGCCGGGTCCGAGCATCTCCCCGACAAGCGCCGGCTCCGTGTGATCGGCATTCTGTTCAAAATGCATGAAGACCGCCCGGTCGGCATACGCCATATCCGGTTTGATCTGACGGCGCAAGGGATGAAGTAAGCCTTCGGCCCACAAGACCGCTTTGCGGAGCAGCGGATATTTGAGCAGGAGAAAAATATCAGTG
>JAGOUK010000163.1 GCA_018061225.1 Candidatus Omnitrophota bacterium
GGTGGAAGCGGTTCGCCGCGGTCTGGATGCCGTTCTGGATCGTCTCAGATATCGCCGCCGCGTGGCTCATCCGCTTAGAAGCTTTCTTTGCCTGGCAGCTTTTTGTCTCGGGCTTGGTGCTGGCGGTGACTTTTTTGACGCTGTTCGTTCTCATCCAAAGAGAGCTCTGGCTTAAAAAATGAAGACGGCCCGAAAAACGTTGTGCCTTCTGGCAGCAGCGATACTCCAGCTGGTTTCTTGGCCGTTCGAAATTGCCGGGCATTTTTTGCCCGGCAACTCTCTTTTGACCGCGTCCGAAGCGATGGCGGAAACACTTGCGGGCGTGGAGGAAGTGCTCAAGCGGAATTTTCCCGCTGCCGATGAGTTCAGAGAGGAGCTCAAGCGGCTCGATGAAGATCAGATGCGGCTGATCGGCGAACAGTCCGAGGTGACGCTCGACCCGGCAAAGGACAGCCGGTTTTTCTTCCACATCGCCAAAGCCGGAGGCAAGACGGTCGGATACGCGGTGGAAGATGCCGTGCGAGGCAAGTGGGGACTGATCCATTACCTGCTGGCGCTGGACACGGAGGGCCGCGTGCTGGACGTCACGGTTCTGGAATACCGGGAGCGCCGCGGCAAGCCGGTGGCGGAACGCCGTTTCCTCAAACAGTTTGTCGGCAAAGACACCGGCAGCGAACTTCGGCTTGCCAAAGATATTCGGGGGGTCACCGGCGCGACCATCTCGTCGCGGGGGGTCACCGACGGAATTCGTAAACTGGTGCATGTGTTTAGGCTTTTTTATGTTGATTGAGAGAGGTCCCGGCGGCTGGACCGTGGCCCCTCCCATGAAGCGCATGAGCTTTTTGATGAACACCTGGGTTTACGGCGAAGCGGTTCATGAAGATCCGGAACAAGCGCGCCTAGCTTTGGATGCGGCCTTTCTTGAGATCCGGCGGTTGGAAGGAATTTATAGCCGCTTTTTAGAAAGCAGTGTAGTTTCACGGATCAACCGGGAGGCGGCGTTGCGGCCGGTGCCGGTGGAGGCAGAGGTCGCGGGGCTTCTCGAACGCTGTCTGGGGATCTCTCAAAAAACGGACGGAGCCTTTGATATCACCGCGGCGCCCCTAAGCGATCTGTGGAGAAGCGCCGAAAAGCGAGGATTCGCCCCGGCATCCGATGAGATCGCGGAAGCGCTTCAGCGGACGGGGCATCGTTATCTCCGGTTGGATCGGACCGACTCCACAGTAGCGTTTTTGAGGCGCGGAATGGCTCTGGACCTGGGCGGCGTGGGAAAGGGATATATTTTGGACCGCGCGGCCGAGATGTTGAAAAGCGCCGGGATCACCGGAGGACTGTTGAATGCCGGCGGAAATATTCTGAGCTGGGGCCGTGAGGGAATCAGCGTCGATGTGCGTGACCCCTTGGACGAGGACAGAGCTCTCTCGACACTTTTTCTAAAGAACGAAGCGGTAGCGACCTCGGCTAATGATGAGCGCTTCTTCCGAATGGATGGCCGCAGGTACGGCCATATTTTGGATCCCAGGACGGGATGGCCCGCGGGAGGGGATATGGTCAGCGCGAGTGTGGTGGCCAGCGACGGCATGACGGCGGACGCATGTTCGACGGCAGTATTTGTCATGGGCGAAGCGCGCGGCGCCGCCGCTGCCGGGGAGCTGGGCGCCCGGATCATCACGGCGCATCGGCGGCCGACCGAAGTCCCGCACGCAACGCGCGAGTTTGGGCTAGAATACTCCGCATCAGATGAAAAACTTCTTTCAAATCACCAGCCTCTTCCTGGCAATTTTTGCCGGCATGCCGACGGGCTCCGCACAGCCGGACGCGTTGGCCGCGTCTGACGCTCCCGACGCCAGGCAAACGCTTCAGGAGCGTGTGCCCAGAGAAATGAGGGAAGCGGGCAAAGGGAACTTCATATCGCTGACGGTTGAGAATGACGCGCTGGGCCGGGGGACGGACAAGAATTACACGAGCGGGGTCCGGCTCAGCTACTTCGATATTCGCGAGAGGCCGGGAGAGCTGGTCGATCGGCTGGACCGCATCATTCCCTTCTTCACGGTCAATGAGACGACAAGCACCACTTATTCTGTCGGGCAAAATCTTTATTCTCCTGACGACATCACTCACTCCGGACAGGTGGAGGGCGCCAGGCCCTGGGCGGCATTCCTCTACGGCTCGATCGGGATGGCCACAGTAACCGGAGACCATGTTGATGACGCGGAGGCGACGATTGGTGTGGTGGGACCATGGGCTCAGGGGGAACCGGCGCAGAGCTTCGTGCACAATGTGCTGGGGTATGCCGACCCCGAGGGATGGAATGAGCAGATCGAGAATGAACCGGGACTAATTTTGTCCTGGCGGCGGAGATGGCCGCAGCTGTTCACTTATGAATTCAGGGACTTTTTGTTCGCGGCCGAACCCAATGTGGGCACGAGTCTCGGCAATGTTTACACGCTCGCCGAAGGCGGCATCACGCTGAGACTTTCGCCGACGGCCGACCGCTGGCAGGACACGCCCATCCTGGTGAGGCCGTCGATCCCGGGGACAGGATATTTTGAACCGCAGAAGGGCACGGCGAGTTGGTACTTCTTCGGAGGGGTTCAGGGAAGGGCGGTGGCGAGAAACATTTTTCTCGACGGAAACACCTTTGAGCCCGGGTACAGCGTGGACAAGAACGCGCTCGTCATGGACCTCAATATCGGGTTCGCGGTGACGGTCGGGGACATTCGGTTGAGCTACACGCTCGTTTACCGGACCAAAGAATATGAAGGTCAAAGCGGACCGTCACTCTTCGGGGCGGCGGGAGTGGGATATCGGTTCTAAAACAAAGGAGTTGCTTTGGAGCCAATCCGGGATTTGTGCGGAGAATATTGAGCCGCCTGGCCAAAGCGGGGCTGGTCGTCACAGAAAAGGGTCCGCATGGAGGCAGCCGTCTCGGGCTATCGGCGGCAAAGATCACTTTGGGGCGTATCTATGCGGCATTGGAATCGACGCGAATGTTCAAGTCCTTTGAGAAGACCCCCTACAAGTCTTGTCCGATCAGCTGCGGGATCAAAGGGGCATTGGACGACTTTTACTCAGGCGTTGAAAAATCGGCTCTGGCCAAAATGGACGGAATGACGCTGGCGAGGTTTCTGAAGACGATTCCAATGAACGAATCAATGAGTCGAAAACGATAACAAACGAGGAGAATTAAAATGAGCAACCGCATTCAAGCGATCGATCCGGCGGCCGCGGCAGGGAAGTCCAGGGAATTGATGGACGGGATTCAAAAAGGAATCGGCAAGGTTCCGAACATTTTCCGCGGCATGGCTAATTCGCCCGCGACACTGCAGGCTTACTTAGGCTTCAGCGGCGCGCTCAAGGAGGGCGTGTTG
>JAGOUK010000016.1 GCA_018061225.1 Candidatus Omnitrophota bacterium
GGTGAGGATCGTATCCAGCACACGCCCAAGGATGATTCTCTCAAGCTCAACGTGGGGAAGGCGTTCGACGTGAACTTTAAGCGCAAGCAGACGGCGTTTCAGCAGATCACAACACGTCTCAATGAGTCGGAGTGGGAGATCACGATCAAGAACGCCAAGGATGCTGCGGTGACGGTGTTCGCGGATGAATCCCTGGGCCACAACTGGAAGATCTTAAATTCGTCCCTGCCTTACAAAAAGCTGGACGCGTTCAACGTGAGGTTCGAGGTTCCGGTGCCGGCGAACTCCAGCGTGACGCTGAAGTACAAGGTTCAGACCGGCTTCTAGACGAGATCGGCGACTTTCTTCAAGACGTCGATGTAGGTGATGATGCCGGCGAGTTTCTTGGTCTCCGGCGAGATGATGGGAATGCAGGCGTATTTGCCGCGCGCCATCGTGAGGGCGGCTTCTCTCAAAGTGTCCTGCGGGATAAGCACTGCCGGTTCACGCGTCATATGCTTCCCGACGTGCATGGCCGATAACTCGTCCTTGTCGTAGAACCAACTGGCGTCATTTTCCTTCGGCGGATAGCATTTGTTGAGATCGGTGTGCGTGAAGACGCCGACGAGACGGTCGTCCTTGTCGACCACCGGCAAATGGCGGATATTGTAAAGCCGCATGATCTGATAGGCCTCGTAGAGGCTGTCGGTGTCCCGGACAAATTTGGGGTTGGAGACCATGAAGTCTTGGATGAGGATTGTTTTGTTCATAACCCCATTGTACTAAAAAATCCCCAAGGATAGACATATGCCCTCCGTCAAAATGATTTCTTGGAACGTCAACGGCGCCCGCGCCGCCCTCCGGGCGGGATTGGCTGATTTTGTCGCCAAAGAAAAGCCCGATGTGCTTTGTCTGCAGGAGACCAAGGCGCCCGCCGGCGGCATGACGCTCGGGATCGCCGGATATCACGAATATTGGAATGACGCCAAGAAGCCCGGGTATGCCGGCACTGCGCTTATATGCCGCGAAAAGCCGCTCTCCGTTCACCCCGGCATCGGCAAGACCAAGCATGACGGTGAGGGCAGGGTCATAGCCGCTGAATTTTCCAAATATTATGTGATCAGCGTGTACGTGCCGAACTCCAAGCGGGGTCTTGAGCGGCTGCCGTATCGGACGCAGGAATGGGATAAGGATTTCTTGGCGTTTGTTCGTAAACTCGAAAAGAAAAAGCCCGTGATCTTTTGCGGCGACTTGAACGTGGCTCATGCCGAGATCGACCTGGCCAATCCCAAGGCAAATGTCAAAAACCACGGATTCACTCCCGAGGAGCGGGCCGGCTTTGATGCCGTACTAAAGGCGGGCTTCGTGGATACTTTTCGCCATTTTGAAAAGGGTCCCGGACATTACACCTGGTGGAGCCGCCTCAGCAATTGCCGGGCCAGAAATATCGGGTGGCGCATCGATTATTTTATCGTCTCACCAAAGCTCGTGAAGCGGTTGAAGCGCGCGTGGATATTAAAGGACGTTAAAGGGTCGGACCATTGCCCCGTGGGAATTGAACTTTTAACCCATTGATGTCAAGTTGCTGAGAGGCGGCTCCGGGGGTCCGCGGATTGACGGCGAATCAGACGAAGCGCAGAATATTCACAGGGTTTAACCGTTCAGAACAGAAGGTGACGCGTGAGTCAAAAAGATTATTACAAAATTCTCGGGGTCGCGGAAACGGCTAAGGAAGACGAGATGAAATCGGCTTACCGGAAGCTGGCGCTCAAGTTTCATCCTGATAAGAATCCGGGCAACAAATCCGCCGAGGAAAAGTTTAAAGAGATTTCGGAGGCGTATTACGTCCTGAGCGACAAGAAGCGGCGGGAAGAGTACGACATGGTCCGCAAGGGCGGGTTTGGCGGGGGGTCGTATCAGGGGGCTCAAGGGTTTGACGCGGGCGACTTTATGAATTTTTTTCGTTCTGGAGGAAATCAGGGGCAGGGCGGGTCGGGCGCGCGGGGCGGTTACGGGGCGTTTGACGATATCTTGGGTGATTTGTTTAGGGGGTCCAGCGGTCAGGCGGCGGGCGGCCGAGGCGGACAATCTTTTTATTATTCCAACGCGCCCACGGGCGGATTTGACGGAGTTGAAGGCGACCGTGAAGTGACGGACATTCAGACGGAGGTTGCCGTGCCGTCCACGCTCGCTCAGAAGGGCGGGGAGGTCAAATTTAAGACGCGGTCAGGGCAGCAGTTTACGGTGCGGGTGCCGGCGGGGATCAAGGACGGTCAAAAGCTGCGGCTTGCCGACCAAGGCCGCGAATGCCGATGCTGCGGCAAAAATGGAGATCTTTTGGTTCGCATCAAAATAAAAAAATAGGCGTCCTGACCCGGCGGGCCCTGGGCGCGGAATAGGCAGGCAACATGGCACAGCTTGATAAGTTTACGGTTAAGGCGCAGGAAGTGGTTCAGCGGGCCGTTCAGTTGGCCGAGGAATATGGTCATCAGGAAGTCGGCGGAGACCACTTATTCTCGGCGCTGGTGACCGTGCCGGACACCATCATTGGGGATGTTCTCAGTAAGTCGGGCTCGGATGCCGGGCGTATCGCGGCAGACCTGGAAGCGGCTCTGAAGACCCGTCCACGGGTTGAGGGTGAGCACGTCGAGCGGTATCTGTCCTCTCAGACCAAGCAGCTTCTAAAGCGTGCCGAGAGCGAAGCCCGCGATCTCAAGGACGACTATGTCAGTGTTGAGCATCTGCTGCTCGCGGTCGTTCAAGACGGGAAGGACGCGTCTGCTGATATCGTCCGCCGGAACAAGCTCTCCAAGGCGGCCGTGCTCGCGGCGCTCAAGGACATCCGCGGCGGTCAGCGCGTCACGGATCAGGATCCGGAATCCAAATTTCAAGCGCTGCAAAAATACGGTCGCGATCTCACGGAAGCGGCCCGCAACGGCAAGCTCGATCCCGTGATCGGCCGCGATCAAGAAATCCGCCGTTCGATCCAAGTCCTGTCCCGCCGCACCAAGAACAACCCCGTCCTCATCGGCGAGCCCGGTACCGGCAAAACCGCCATTGTCGAAGGTCTCGCCAAGCGCATCACCGACGGCGACGTGCCCACGACGCTCAAGAATAAGCGGCTCATCGCGCTGGATCTCGGCGCGCTGATCGCCGGCGCTAAGTACCGCGGTGAGTTTGAGGAGCGCCTAAAGGCCGTTCTCAAGGAAGTGCAGTCCAAGGCCGGCGAGGTCATTCTCTTTATTGATGAGCTCCACACGCTGGTCGGAGCCGGCGGCTCCGAGGGCGCGATGGACGCGTCCAATATGCTCAAGCCCGCCCTTGCGCGCGGCGAATTGCGCTGCATCGGCGCGACAACGCTCGACGAATACCGCAAAAACGTAGAGAAGGATAAAGCGCTCGAGCGGCGCTTCCAGCCCGTTTTTGTGACCGAGCCTACGCCGGAAGACGCGGTCGGTATCCTGCGCGGCCTTAAGGAAAAATACGAGGTTTATCACGGCGTGCGGATCAAGGATTCCGCGATCCTGGCGGCGGTGAATCTGAGCCACCGCTACATCGCCGACCGCTTCCTGCCCGATAAAGCGATCGATCTCATCGACGAGGCGACCTCCAAGCTCCGCATCGAGATCGACAGTATGCCGACCGAGATCGATGAGCTGGAGCGTCGGACCACGCAGCTTGAGATCGAGAAGCAGGCTTTGCAAAAAGAAAAAGATGCCGGCGCGCGCGGCCAGCTGGACAAGGTCACCCGCGAGATCGCTGAGCTCAAGTCACAATCCGACACGATGAAGGGCCGCTGGAAGAAGGAGAAGGACGTCATCGACCGTATCCGCAAGGCTAAGGCGGAGATGGACAAAGCCAGATCCGAAGAAGAGCGGTATGAGCGTGAGGGCAAGCTCGACCGCGTTGCCGAGATCCGCTACGGCAAGCTCAAAGAGCTCGAAAAGACCATAGAAGCCGAGAACGCCAAACTTGCCGAGGTGCAGAAGGCCGGTAAGATGCTCAAGGAGGAAGTGGACGAGGAGGACATCGCCGAAGTTGTCTCCAAATGGACCGGCATTCCAGTATCAAAGCTCATGGAAGGCGAGATGGAAAAGCTCGTTCGGATGGAGGACGAGCTCGGCAAGCGCGTGGTCGGTCAGGAAGAAGCGGTCGGCTCGATCGCCAACGCGATCCGCCGTTCGCGCTCGGGGCTGGGCGACGACCGGCGGCCGATCGGGTCGTTTATTTTTCTCGGGTCCACTGGCGTGGGTAAGACGCATCTGGCCAAGTCGCTCGCGCATTTTCTCTTCAACGACGAGAATGCCGTGGTGCGAGTCGATATGTCCGAGTATATGGAAAAGCATTCGGTTTCACGGCTTATCGGCGCGCCGCCGGGCTATGTCGGATTTGAAGAAGGCGGTCAGCTGACGGAAAAAGTCCGCCGCCGCCCGTACTCCATCGTCCTCATGGACGAGATCGAAAAGGCGCATCCGGATGTATTCAACGTGCTGTTGCAGATCCTGGAGGACGGCCGTCTCACCGACGGTCAGGGCCGCGTCGTGAACTTTAAGAACACCGTGGTCATCATGACATCCAATATCGGCAGTCAGATTCTGCAGGACGCGGAAAAAATGTCTCAAGGAGTGAAGGATCAGGTTCGGTCTGAGCTCAAGAAATACTTTAGACCTGAGCTTTTGAACCGTGTGGACGATATCGTGGTGTTCAACCGTTTGTCTGAGGAGCATCTCGTCAAGATCGTGGACATTCAGATCGCGGAGCTGGCGCGCAAGGTTGAAGAGCGGGGGATGAAGCTCAGGCTCACAGACGCAGCGAAGGCCAAGCTCGCGCAGGATGGATATGATCCGATCTATGGCGCGCGTCCTTTGAGGCGTCTCATCCAGCAAGAGATTCAGGACCGGCTGGCACTCGAAATACTCAAGGGCACGCTCAAGACCGGCCAGACCGCCATAATCGACGTCGACAAAAAAGGCGAGTGGGTGCTTAAAATTTGACCCCAGCACAAGAGAGCTCTAAAATACGCAACATGTCTAACAAAACCATCCCCCTTATCCTGGTTATGCTTCCCGTCTTGATGTTTGGCACGATGCCAGGCTCGGCGCAGACCGAAGCGCACTCGCGCGTGCGGATGACCAATGAGGACTTTCCGACGCAGCTGAGACCGGAGCCGGATAGCTTGAAGTCTATCGGCCGCATACCGGTCAGCACCGAGATCGAGATCAAGGACATGCGAGTCCTTCAGATCGGCAACTTCAAAGAAAATTGGTATCTCGTGGATTTTGAAGGCAAATCCGGCTGGGTCCGCGGCGACGACCTCGACGGCGAAGCAGCGGAAAAAAACTTTTCGGTCACCTACCAGGCCCCGGACTTCTCCGGCGGCACCACGAGCCCCGGCGGGATTTCTTTTTAACAGCTAAATGATACGGCCGCGGCATTTATGCTCGCGGCACTGTGTCCGGTATCCATCTTTGAACATGTAAGGAGGAACACCCATGAAAATCCCAAGTAAACTCATCACCCTCACCCTTCTGGCCTGCGTCATGATATTCGCGGGATCCGGCTGCGCCAAAGCCGACGATAAAAACGTCAAAAATGCGGATGACGCGATTCATTGGGGCGGCCCTCAGCCTGATAACCAGGCAGCGAGCCAAACGTCTCCGTCCGCAACCATGCAGCCTGCCGCGGCCGCCGGCAGCATTTACGATGATGACCTTCACAGCATGTTTGATGAGATGAATCGGATGCATCAGGCGATGCTGAATTCCATGGGCGGCTTGGGGATGGGCGGCAGTTGGACGCGGCCGTCACGGCCATCGCTTTATGCCATGTCGACCCCCGACATGAGCGCGGATGTGGCCGAAACGGACAAAGAACACATCATCACCTGCGAGCTGCCCGGTGTGAGCAAAGAAGATATCAAAATCGACGTCGATGGCGATACCCTGGTGGTTCAAGCCGTCCGCAATGCGGGCACTGACAAGTCGGGCGATGAGAACGGCCAGACCTATCATTACCGCGAACGCTCCTACGGCACCACGCAACGCCGGTTTAGCGTGGGCTACGGCGTTGATCCCAAGAAGATCAAGGCCTCACTCAAGGACGGCATTCTGACCATACGCGTGCCCAAAGGCGAAGCGAAGTCCGTCGCGACAATCCCAATCGAATAACCCGTACGATTGTGTGTCTTGCCACACAGTGAATCGTGATGTAAACTCTATGTGACTAAGGTCATATGACTATGGTCATATAAGGAGGTGCCAACGATGAATATGCCCGCGGGGAAGTTTAAGGCCAAATGCCTTAAGCTCATGGACGAGGTCCAAAAAACACAGGTCGAGATCATCATCACCAAGCACGGAAAGCCAGTGGCTAAGCTGGCCCCTATTGCAGATACTTGGATACCCGGCAAAAAGGCTTCGGGTTACATGGCGGGGACAGTCAAAATATTGGGAGATATCGTGGGGCCCATGGGCGTGAAATGGAATGCCGATGAAGATTGAGGCGGCTCCGCTTCTTTTGGATACACACACCTGGCTTTGGCTGATGAACGGCAATCTCAGGCAGGAGCTTCCGGAAATAAACCGTCAGGTTGAGCTCAAGGCAGAAAAAAATGCTGTCTATATTTCGGCCATTTCTTTGCTTGAGGTTGCGATGCTGGATGCTAAAGGGCGGATTGAATTGCCGATGGATTGTCTGTTGTGGATCAAGCGCGCGTTGAACGCGCCCGGTATTGAAGTCGAAGATCTTTCTCCCGAGGTGGCAGTAGCGAGCACAAGACTCGCGGATGCTGCGCCGCGTGATCCCTCAGATCGCGTCATCATTGCCTCGGCCATGAGCTTGGGGGCGGTGTTGGTCACCCGTGATAGGGAAATCATTTCCTATTGCGAAGCAAACGAGTTGCCCTGTCTAGCGTTCTAATAATAAGCGCATCTCTGAACACGTCTGGATTTTTATGGAAAAAGCAATTCTCGTTACTTTAATGTTTGCTGACCGATCGGACGGTTGGCTGGCCAAGGATTCTTCACGCGAGTTGGCGGCGCTGGCGAAGAGCGCCGGGGCGCAGGCAGCGCTGGAGCTGACCATCACGATGAAGTCGCCGCAGTCCCGCATGTACATGGGGCCGGGGCAGGCGGATCTGATACGCCGTGAAGTTGAGGCGGCGGAAGCGGATGTGGTGATTCTCAACCGCGATATCTCCGGCACGCAGCAGCGCAACCTCGAAGAGCTTATCGGCTGCAAATCCATTGACCGCACTCAGCTCATCCTCGACATTTTTGCTAAGCGCGCCCGGTCCAACGAAGGAAAAGTTCAAGTCGAGCTCGCCCAGCTGATGTATCTTATGCCTCGTCTCGCGGGCAAAGGTATTTACCTGACCCGGCAGGGCGGCGGTATCGGAACCCGCGGTCCGGGTGAGCAAAAAATCGAAACGGACCGCCGCCGCTTGCGCGACCGCATTGTTTTTCTCAAAAAGCAACTCGCTCAGATGCAGGTTCGCCGTGAAAGCTACCGGGAACGGCGGCGCGAGCATGATCTGCCGGTGGTGGCGCTGGTCGGGTACACCAACGCGGGGAAGTCGACGCTTTTTAACGCGCTGACCGGGTCAGGGGTGATCGCCAAGGATCAGCTTTTTTCTACTTTAGACTCGACGGTGCGGGCGTTTGAGCTTCCTGGCGCTCCGCAGCGCGTGATGCTGGTTGATACCGTCGGGTTCCTGCATCTTTTGCCGCATCATCTCATTGACGCGTTCAAGGCGACGCTTGAAGAGGTGATGAACGCGGACCTCTTGGTTCACGTGATCGATGTCTCCGACCCCAATGCCATCACGCTCGAGCGATCGGTGCGCGGCATCCTCGAAGAAATGGGCGCCGCGGACAAGCCCATGATCACGGCGCTCAACAAAAGCGACCGGCTTGATGCCGCCGATAAGACCGCCTTAAAAAGTACCTGGAAGGGCGGACTCTGGGTCAGTGCCGCGGACGGAACCGGGTTTGAGGTCCTGGGGAAGAAGATCGCCGGACAGCTCAAGTCCTTCTGTAAGGAATTCCGCTTTGTGATCCCGGTCAGAGAATCTCAGCTGATCCATGCCGTCTACGAGCAGGGTAAGGTCTTGAGCCGCAAAGACGACGGTCTGACCGTGTCGCTGCGCGCCGCCCTCCCGGAAGCCGCCGGTGACGCGATCCGCTCCCGCCTCAAATCCCTCACAAAACCCGCCATCCGTTAAGGCCCGCTGTTTTGTCTTAATCTCCCGCAGCGCCGCTGTGGTTTGCTAGAATGCTTAACCTTATTTTTATGCATACACCACTTCAATTGTCACAGATAGAGTCGCATGTCGGCCAAAACTCCTTTGAGCAGGGGAGGGCTTATTTTATGGCCGGCCGTGTCATGCGCTTCGGCCGCAGCGGCTCGACGATGAAGGGTCTGGTTATGGGCAGTGAGCCGCATCCGTATGAGACGATGCTGTGGCTCAATGCGGACGGTATCGAAGACTCCAACTGCAGCTGCTCTATCGGAAGCGCCTGCAAGCATGTGGCGGCAGTGGCGCTCAAGGACACGCTTGGTAGAACGATGGCGGCCGCGAAACCGGCGGTGGTGCCCGCGGCGGCTTTGGACAAGGCGATACGGCCGGGGGCCGGCTGGGCTCATGCCATGCGCGGCTGGGTGGACGAGCCCGCGGGCAGCGCGTCGCGCGGCAAGGCGGGACTCATTCTTCGCGTTCGCCCGGACGACCACGCGTGGCAGGCGGATTCGGCGCGAGGCCGCCTTCAGATGCAGCTTCAGCTGCGCCCGATGATCCGATACAACATTTCTAAGCGCCCGTCGCTCACGGACATATCGTGGAAGCATTATCTGGGTCAGTCGTCGTATCGTACGGCGCGCACTCTGCTCGACGATGAGCAAACCTGGTTTATGTTTCAGCTCGCCAAGGCGCTCACGCTGCGCGACGGATTCTACGCCTGGGGCGACGCGTGGCTGGCGGTCACGCCTGAGAACGCGCGCTTCGTCTGGGATGTGCTGTCGAGGGCGGCCGCGTCTGGTGTCACGCTGCACAGCGACGCGAAGAACGGCGACATCGTTCCGCTAAACGCGGCAAAGGCTTTTGCGGTCAAGGCCAGACTGGATGATTTTCGCGGCGGCGTTTCTGTCCGAAACACCTTGTGGCTGGGGAATGAACCGGCGCCGCAAGCGATGTTGTTTGGCGAGCCGGCGGTGTTCGGCGCGGTGCTCAAGCCCGCCCCGCCCGCCTCACCCGCAGCGGGTGCTACGGCTGCCGCGGGTGAAGCAGCCGATCCCTTTCCTCAGGTCGTGTCTCTACATCCCTCCGCTGCGATCCCGAAGGCTGTTTCGAACGCTGTCACGACGGGAGTGACCGTCATGATTCCGGCCGCGGACACGGATTCCTTTGTCGAAAAATTCTTACCCAAACTCACTCGCGTCTTAGAGCTCGATAATCAGGCCGTCGGCGTGACGGTACCGGTGCGCATGGCGCCGCGCGCGCGGGTTGAGGTGACCGGCGCCAAGAAGAACGGCGTCGCCGTTAACCTGATATGGCAATACGGCAACGCGCAAATCCCCGCCAACTCTAAGGACATCACGGTGGCCGACGAAACAGGCCGTAGGATCTCCCGTGACCCGGACGCGGAAGCGCGTATTCTCGAAGCGCTCACGAATCAATTAGCCTCTTATGGCCCGCCGCATCTGGAGCATGTCGGGCATCTCGTGGAAGGCAAACGTGTCGTGCTTGCCGGCGAAACAGCGGCGGGCTGGGTGACCACGCTCTTGCCATCGCTGGCGGATGTGAGCGACGTCGATGTCCGCATCGACCCCACCACGCCCAAATTAATAGAAAAGATAGAACCTAAGGCGGACCTCACGGTCACGGACGACATTAAGAACCCGGCCGACCCCAATCAAGGCGACTGGTTTGACCTGCGCATCAACATCATTGTCGATGGTCAGACCGTGGGCTTCGACCAATGCTTTGAGGCGATCGCGCGCAAGCAGCATTATCTCTTTTTGCCGGACGGGCGTTTTGTGTCGCTCGAGCATCCGTTCTTCACGAGGCTGCGTGAGCTGATACGTCAGGCGGCGCATCTGCGCGACACGGAGACGGGGAATCTCAAGATCACGCGCTTTCAGGCCGGGTGGTGGGAGGAGTTGGTGCGGCTTGGCGTGGTCCGCGAACAAGCGGAGCGCTGGAAAGATTCCGTCGACGGCCTGCTCAACTTTAAAGAAATCCCGATCCTGACTCAGCCCGAATCCTTCAAAGGCACCTTGCGGCATTACCAGGCCGAAGGCTATTCCTGGATGAACTTTCTTCGAGAAAAAAACATGGGCGGCGTTCTCGCTGATGATATGGGTCTGGGTAAAACGGTTCAGACCATCAGCCTGGCCTGCCGCGGCCGCACACCTTTCCTCATCGTCGCCCCGACCAGCGTCGTCGAAAACTGGGACATGGAGCTTGAGCGCTTCGCTCCGCATCTGAAGCGCACGGTGATGCGCAGCGGCGACCGTTCGCTGGCGCACAAGGAGATGAAGGGTTCGGACGTGATCGTGACGTCGTACGCGCTTTTTCAGCGGGATGAGGAGCACTTTGCCAAGGTTGACTGGGACACGGTGGTGTTTGATGAAGCGCAGTTTGTAAAAAATCACCAGTCCAAGTCCTACGGGGCCATCCGCCGACTCAAGGCGCGTTCCAAGTTTGCGCTGACCGGCACGCCGCTTGAGAACAATCTGATGGAGCTGTGGTCGATTTTTTCTATCACGGCGCCGGGACTTTTTCCTCCGCCGGAAAAGTTTAAGGAGCTGTTCGTCAGACCTATCGAACGACGCAGCGACCCGGAAGCGCTCAACACGCTGCGCGCGCAAATCCGGCCCTTTATTCTGCGCCGGCTCAAGGAGCATGTAGAGAAGGAGCTTCCGGCCAAGACTGAGCAGCCGCTGATGCTCGAGATGAGCCCGCGTCAGAAGCATATCTACGATGTCCATCTGCAGAAGGAGCGGCAAAACGTCCTCGGGCTGCTCGATCAGGGCGGGCTCAAGACAAATCGCTTCAAGATCCTGACTTCTCTCATGCGCTTACGCCAACTTTGCCTGCACTCGTCTCTGGTGGACAAAAAATATTCCAAAGTCCCGTCGGCCAAGCTCGACGCGCTGGTCGAGCAGCTCGAGACCATTCTCGCGGAAGATCACCGCGTCATTATCTTCAGTCAATTCACGTCGTTCCTGGCGCTGGTCAAGAAGCGCCTGGATAAGATGAAGTGGAAATACGCCTATTTGGACGGCGCGACCACCAACCGCAAGCGCGTGCTGGACGAGTTCCGCGACGATGCCTCGATACCTGTCTTCCTGATCAGCCTCAAGGCGGGCGGCGTCGGACTTAACCTGACCTCCGCCGATTACTGCATTCTGCTCGACCCCTGGTGGAACCCGGCCGTCGAAGCCCAGGCCGTCGACCGCACGCACCGCATCGGTCAGACCCGCCACGTCATCGTCTACCGCTTCATCGTGCGGGGGACGATCGAGGAAAAAGTCGTTAAATTGCAGGAAAAGAAAAAGCAGCTCTTTAAGAATGTGCTCGACCAGGGAGATGTTTTTTCGAATCTGGTCACCGAAGCCGATATCCGCAAGATTTTTGATTAGCCTGCTGAAAAAGCCGCATCTGCGGCGTTGCTCGGGCGCTTGCGTGGGAGTACCACGCGGCGCACCCTCGCTCCTTGCATCTGCGGCTTTTTGAGCAGGCTAATGTCTGCTTAAAAACTACACGGTTTGGTTCCCGTAGATTGGCACTCAAATTTATTGAGTGCCAACTTGACAACCTTAAATCCCGTGATAAACTAACGCTAGCACTCTAATGACAAGAGTGCTAATGATGACTTTTCAACCGAGAGGGTGAAACCAAATGTACCAAGATGACCGCCTTGAAGGAATCTTCAAATGCATCGTCGAGGCCTATATCCAGACCGCCGAGCCGGTCGGATCGAGGACGGTTTCGCGCATGTATCCCGGTGCCCTTTCACCGGCTTCCATCCGCAATGTCATGGCGGACCTTGAAGAGATGGGGTATATCCATCAGCCGCACACCTCCGCCGGCCGGATACCGACCGCTCTGGGCTACCGCTTTTATGTGGATCAGATGCTCCCCAGGCAGCAGAGTCAGCCCGCGGAAATCCATGACGCGCATGAGGCCTTGGCCCGCGCGCGGGACATCGAAGACGTCGCTGAGACCGCATCACAAATTTTGGCCGAGTTGACTCAAAACGCCGGGCTGGCATTTGTCCGCAATCTGTCGCGTCTGGCTTATATTCAGGGTCTGGACGCTTCTGATCCCGCGTCACCGCCCCGCGGCGGGCGGTTGGGGGATTATCACCGTCTGTACGTGGACGGCGCCCGTCATGTCTTTGGTCAGCCGGAGTTTAGCGATATTCAGCGCGCTCAGGCGCTTTTGAGGGCGCTTGAGATCAAGCGCGCGCTCGTGGACTTCCTCGAAAAAGGCATCGACGATGACGCGACGCATGTTTATATCGGAGACGAGGTTTCTTGTGAGGGCCTTCGCGAGGTCAGTTTGATCGTTAAGCGGTACACCTTTAGAGGGCGTCCGGTCGGCTGTTTGGCCGTCATGGGCCCCATCCGGATGAGATATGAACACACGGCGAGCGTTGTGTCGCGCCTCGCCGACG
>JAGOUK010000164.1 GCA_018061225.1 Candidatus Omnitrophota bacterium
TTAAGCCGCATCTCAACGAGCAAGGCTTCCGCCTCGGCCCTTGGCGGAGGATTCGGAATCCTTAGCGAGAATCCTCCCGACTTTGACTGGGGAACTCCTCAGGCATTGCAGGCGCCCCAGGCTCCGGAAGAAGGGCTATTCGCGCTCCAATCCCCATCCAACAACCTATCCAACGAGGAGCTCTCCTCCATCATGGCCGGTCAGATGCCGGGCTTCCAGAATCCCTTTGCGGGAGGAGGGAGCTTTAGCGTCAATCCGGATAGGGATCTAATCGGAGTTCTGTAAGACGGGTGCTGACTTGAGCGAATCCGTCGTTCGAAGCGACGAAGCAGCCCGCCTTGTGATAAAGTAATCCCCCATGAAGAGCCATATCGCACCCAAAAATATCAAAGTCGCCATCATCGGCTGCGGAAACATGGGCGCCAGCATCATCCGCGGGCTGGTGGAAGCATCCTTCTATCCGCAGAACTTACACATCACCGATGCCGACACAAAAAAAACAAACGAATTGAAGAAAGATCTTGGCGTCAAAATCGCCAAGACCAATCGTCAGGCCGCCAGCATCGCCGACGCCGTGATTCTCGCCGTGAAGCCCCAGGTGTTGGATTCGGTGGTGGATGATCTGGCGACGATACTGCCTCCGACCACGCTCGTGATCTCGATCGCGGCGGGGGTTCCGGTGAGCCGC
Source organism: Candidatus Omnitrophota bacterium (assembly GCA_018061225.1). Taxonomy (GTDB): domain Bacteria; phylum Omnitrophota; class Gorgyraeia; order 2-02-FULL-51-18; family JAGOUK01; genus JAGOUK01. The sequence goes on from JAGOUK010000164.1 coordinate 689, forward strand.
ATCCGCAAATCCCTGAAGGACAAGAATCCCGTGATCCGAGTCATGCCCAATCTTCCGGCGCTGATCGGTCAGGGGATATCGGCCTACGCTTTGGGCCCCGGCTGCACGCCAAAGCATCGCCAGATCACAGAACTCATCCTGAAGTCGATCGGATCCGCGGTTGAGGTCAAAGAATCGTTGATGGATGTGGTGACGGCGGTCTCCGGCTCCGGCCCCGCTTATTGCTTTTTACTCGCGGAAAAAATGATCGAGTCCGCGTACGAGCTGGGGCTGAAGTCTCAGACCGCCAAGCAGCTCGTGTATCAGACTTTTCTCGGCAGTGCAAAAATGATGGCGGCAGGGGAGGCTGATCCGGATGAGCTCATCGCTCGGGTCGCTTCCAAGGGCGGAACCACCGAAGCGGCACTCAAGGTTTTTCGCTCAAGGGGATTTGGTAAAGTCGTTAAAGAAGCCATGACGGCGGCTCAGCGCCGCGCCGTAGAACTCAGTAAGGGAAAATAACCATGTTTGTACTCGCAAATTTTATAACTGCCGTTGCGCAGGTCTTGAGCGCGGTTCTCAGTATTTACAGCTGGATCATCATCATTCGCGCGCTCATCAGCTGGGTCAACCCCGATCCCTACAATCCAATCGTGGTGTTCCTGCACCGCGTGACGGACCCGGTCCTGGAGCCTCTGAGACGCCTCCTGCCGCCCGAGCGGCTTGGCGGCATCGATATTTCGCCGATCTTGGCGCTGCTAGCGATCATGTTCACGCGGTTTTTTCTCATCAACTCTCTCTACGACATCGCGGCGCAAGTCCGGTAGTCTGTTAAAATATTCCGCTGATGAGCTCCATCTACAAAGATTCTCTTAATCTTCCTCAGACCGGCTTTCCGATGAAGGCCGACCTCCCTGTTCGCGAGAAAGAAATTCTCGCCAAATGGGAAGCGACCGACGCGTATCAAAAGCTGCGCGAACAATCCGCCGGCAAGCCCCGCTTTGTCCTGCATGACGGCCCGCCGTTCGCCAACGGCGAGATCCATCTCGGTCATGTTCTGAACAAGACGCTCAAGGACTTCATCCTCCGCTACAAAGCTATGCGCGGTTATGACGCGCCGTATATCCCCGGCTGGGACTGTCACGGCCTGCCGATCGAGCATCAGGTGATGAAAAATCTTAAGCCCGCCGACAAAAATCCCGCGCGCATTCGCCAGGAGTCGGCGGCGTATGCCCAAAAGTTCATCGACGTGCAGAAGGCGCAATTTAAGCGTCTGGGTATCTGGGGCGAATGGGATAAACCATACGTGACGATGGAGCCCGCCTACGAGGCCGATATTCTTCGCAACTTTGCCGACTTGGCGGAAAAAGGACTTGTTTATGAGGGCTTGAAGCCCGTCTACTGGAGCACCGGCTGTCAGACGGCGCTCGCCGAAGCCGAGATCGAATATCAGGACAGGACCGACACAGCCGTGTTTGTCCGCTTTGCGCTGGATGCCGATACCTCCTCAACAGAAGCGAAGACCATGATCGAGGAAGCCCGCCGCCGCTCCGGCTTGAGCGCCGCCGCGCCGGTCAGTCTGGCCGCGTGGACGACAACGCCCTGGACGCTTCCGGCCAATCTGGCGGTCGCCGCTCACCCCGATATGGAGTATCTCTTTGTCGCCGATGAGGCCGAGATACTGCTCATCGCGCACGCGCGGCTCGCGGAACTCGAGCGCGTCACCCAAAAATCTTACAAGCACCTGCAGACGCTTCACGGCCGCGACCTGGAGGCCAGAGGAACCCGCTATCTGCATCCGTTGGTTCCCGGCAAGGGCGGCAGCGTGCTCACCGCGGCATTTGTGACCGCGGATTCGGGAACGGGTTTTGTTCACATCGCGCCGGGCCACGGTCAGGACGATTATGCTCTCGGCCAGAAGCACGGCCTTGCGCCGTTTTCTCCCGTGGATGACCGCGGACGCCTGACGGCTGATGCGGGCATCGAGACGCTGAACGAGCTTTATGTTTTTGACGCGAACCCCAAAGTGGTTGAGCTGCTCAAAGATCGCGGCGCGCTCATCGCGGCCGAAAATTATTCACACAGCTACCCACATTGCTGGCGTTCCAAGACCCCCATCATTTTTCGTTCGGTGAAGCAGTGGTTTATCCGCGTGGAAGCCTTTAGACAAAAAGCGCTCGATCTCATTCCCGGCGTCGAGTGGATCCCCGCGTGGGGGAAGAACCGCATCGAAGGCAGTGTCGGGTCCCGCGCGGATTGGTGCATTTCGCGACAGAGGACTTGGGGCGTACCCATCCCTGTTTTTTATGATGCGGATGGAAAAAGCATTCTCGACGCCGCCGTGATCCGAAAATTTGCGGATCTGGTGGAAAAAGAGGGTACGGATATCTGGTTCACGGAATCAGACGAAGTCCTTGCCGCGCGTTTGGGTGCTGGCGCCGGACTCAAAAAAGGCACGGACACGCTGGATGTGTGGATTGATTCGGGTTCGAGCTGGAGAGCGGTGAGTGCCCGCCGACTCGACTGTTCGGCTGACCGCCCGGCGGACCTTTATTTGGAAGGCAGTGATCAGCACCGCGGATGGTTCCAGTCCTCGCTGCTTTTGTCCTGCGCGGTGAACGGCACCGCGCCGTTCAAGTCGGTGCTCACGCACGGCTTTGTCGTCGACGGAC
>JAGOUK010000165.1 GCA_018061225.1 Candidatus Omnitrophota bacterium
CCGCCGGAGAGCACGCCCCGCCGCTGACTCACGGCCACGCGAGATCAGCCCGCCCCTTACGGACTTCGAGTGTCTCTCTCACCAGCGAGCGCTCGTGATGAGCTCCAAAATATTAAAGAAAAAATCGAGCCGCGGTCCAAGTCAGCCGGAGGGGATGCCCTTTGGCGGCGGCGTCGCGGCAGACCAGACCGTGCGAGGGGGATCATTGAGCTCACACGGCAACTTTGACGCCGCCGCCAAAGGGCATCCCCTCCGGCAACCCAGACTAGGTACGAATTTTGCTCAAGAGATTTATGTGAAGAATGCGCGGGAGCATAATCTTAAGGGGATCGATGTTCGGATCCCGCGTAACTCGCTCACCGTGATCACCGGTCTCTCGGGCTCCGGCAAGTCCTCGCTCGCGTTTGACACGATTTATGCCGAGGGGCAGCGCCGTTATGTCGAATCTCTCTCGGCCTACGCGCGGCAGTTTTTGGATCAGATGCACAAGCCCGACGTCGAGCTCATCGAAGGATTGTCGCCGGCTATTTCGATCGAGCAGCGCAATGCCGCGTCGAACCCTCGATCCACGGTCGGTACTGTTACCGAAGTGTACGACTACTTGCGCCTGCTTTTTGCGTCAGTCGGTGTGCCTCATTGTCATAAATGCGGCAAACGCATCGCCAGCCAGAGCGCGCAGGAAGTTGTGGAGAATGTCCTTAGACAGGGTAAGCCCGGCTGTCATCTGACCATTCTCGCCCCGGCTGTGGACGGCCGCAAAGGCGAGTACAAGAGCATCTTTAAGGATATCGCCAAGCAGGGTTTCGTGCGCGTGCGCGTGGACGGCGCCGTGCTTGAGGTCTCCGACAAGATCGATCTCGATAAGAAAAAGAAGCACACCATCGAGATTGTGGTCGACCGCCTCGTGCTCAAGCCGGAGAACAAAAAGCGCATCACCGACTCGATCGAAACTGGTCTTAAGACCGGCAAAGGAATTATCCGAGTTTTAACCGAGAGCCCGGCGGACAAGACTGATCGGGAAGAAAGACTTTATTCGGAGCTGCACGCGTGCGTGGACTGCGGCATCAGCATCGACAAGATCGAACCCCGGATGTTCAGCTTCAACAGCCCTTACGGCGCATGCAAGTCCTGTGACGGTCTCGGTAACAAGATGGAGATCGACCCCAAGCTTGTCGTGCCCGATCCGTCCAAATCCCTCAAAGAAGGCGCGATCGAACCCTGGAAACGCGGCGGCAAGTCCTATGTCATTTATTTGCGCCGCCAGCTCCGCTACTTGGCGGAAAAAAACCGCTTTGGTTACGACACCCCCTTCGCCCAGCTCACGAAGGCGCAGCAGAAGCTGATCTTGGAAGGGGATGGGGCGGGCAAATATGGAGACTTCGAGGGCGTCATTCCGAATCTCGAACGCCGGTTTCATGAGACTGAATCCGAGTACATGAAAAACGAAATTAACAAGTACATGAGCGAGCAAGACTGCCCCGACTGCAGCCGGCAGCGTCTCAAGCCCGAGAGTCTCGCGGTCAAATTTAGAGACCGCAACATCATGGAAATCACCGAGTTATCGATCGGCACGGCCATTCAATTTTTTGAAACGCTGCAGCTCAACCCCGTGGAAGAGCAGATCGCGCGTCAGATCATTAAGGAGATCCGCGAGCGGCTCACTTTCATGAAAAACGTCGGTCTGGAATACCTGACCCTCGCGCGGGCGTCGGGTTCGCTGTCGGGCGGAGAGGCCCAGCGTATCCGGCTGGCGACGCAGATCGGCGCGGGCCTGATGGGTGTGCTTTATGTACTGGATGAGCCCTCCATCGGTCTCCATCAGAGGGACAACAGCAAGCTTCTCACGACGATGAAGCGTCTGCGTGATCTGGGCAACACGCTGATTGTGGTCGAGCATGACGAAGAGACAATGCGCGAGGCTGATTACCTGATCGACCTCGGGCCGGGCGCGGGCAAGCACGGCGGTTACCTGATTGCCGCCGGCACCCCCGACCAGGTCATTGATAATGAAGTATCCCTGACCGGCCGTTACCTGGCGGGTAAAGCCGGGATCCCGGTGCCGTCCAAGCGCCGGCCCTCGAAGGGCGCCAAGCGCATCACCGTGCACGGCGCGCGTGAACACAATCTCAAAAATATCACCGTGGAATTTCCGCTCGGACTTTTTGTGGCGGTCACGGGCGTCTCCGGCTCCGGCAAGAGCACGCTCATCGAGGATATTTTGTGCCGTGGTCTGATGCGAAAGCTCTATGACTCCAAACCCCGTCCTGGCGCGCATGACAAGATCACCGGCATCGAACATATCGACAAGGCCATCGTCATCGACCAGTCTCCGATCGGCCGGACGCCGCGCTCCAATCCAGCCACCTACACCGCTCTCTGGGGACCGGTGCGGGAGCTTTTTAGCCGCCTGCCGGAGTCGCGTGTCCGCGGCTTTGACCCGGGCCGCTTCAGCTTCAATGTCAAAGGCGGCCGCTGCGAGGCCTGCGAAGGCGACGGCGTGAAGGTGATCGAAATGCACTTTTTGCCTGATGTTTATGTGGAATGCGAGGTTTGCAAGGGCAGACGCTTCAACGATCAGACTTTGGAAGTGACGTTTAAGGGGAAGAATATCGCGGAGATTCTTAAGCTTTCTGTCGAGGATGCGATGAGCATTTTCAAGGATGTGCCGGCCGTGATGGGTAAGTTGCAGACGCTGCATGATGTCGGGCTGGATTACATCGAGCTGGGTCAGTCATCCACGACATTGTCGGGCGGAGAAGCGCAGCGAATCAAGCTCGCGACAGAACTTTCTAAACGCGCGACCGGCCGAACCCTCTATATTCTCGATGAGCCGACCACCGGGCTTCACTTTGCCGATATCGCCAAGCTGCTGCAAGTCCTGCAGACGCTGGTTGAGCGCGGCAACACCATCATCGTGATTGAGCACAATCTGGACGTGATCAAAACGGCGGACCACGTGATCGATTTGGGGCCCGAAGGCGGCGACGGCGGCGGGCTAGTCATTGCTCAGGGTACACCGGAAGCGATCGCGGGCAATCCCAAGTCCTTCACGGGCGAATATCTGCGCCGCGCTTTGGCGGCATCAGCGGCGGCCGCGGTATGAAGATGACGCGTTTGGCTTCGACAATCCTTTTGGCAGTTCTTGGTGCCGCGGCCGTTACGGCACCGAGTCTGTTGAGCGGATTTGCCTGGGCGGGTGAGCGGGAAGATTTTGTGGTCGTCTCGAAGACTTTTGATGACCATCTTTACGAGCTCGCCCGCTCGTCAGCAGCGGATTTTGTCGCCAAATATCCAAATTCTCCAGACGCCTCCCGCGCCAACTTTA
>JAGOUK010000017.1 GCA_018061225.1 Candidatus Omnitrophota bacterium
TCAAACGCTGGGTTTTTTTACTCGCGGCGGGCGTCGTACTGGTCTCGATGGGATTTGTCGTCACCCTCATCGAAAGCCAAGAGACTGTCGGCAGCCTTTTTGTCGTTGCCGGCATCTTCACGGTCGTGGTCTCCGTCCGCAAAATTCTTAAATCCGTCATCACTTTTTTGGCCCCGAATCAAGAGGGGCAGCTTCTCAATATCATGTATCACCGGGGGGTTCTCGCCAGCGGCGCCCGCGTGGTCGCGATCGGAGGCGGCACCGGACTCTCGGTTCTGCTGCACGGGCTTAAAGAGCGGACTTCCAACATCACCGCCATTGTAACGGTCGCGGACGACGGGGGTTCTTCCGGCCGCTTGAGAGATCAATTTGGGGTGCTGCCGCCCGGTGATATCCGCAACTGTTTGGTCGCCCTCGCCGATGCTGAACCGATGATGCAAGAGCTCTTTCAATTTCGCTTCAAAGAAGGGGCTTCGGACCTTTCGGGGCATAGCTTCGGCAACCTGTTCATTTTGGCCATGGCCAAGATCACCGGTGACTTCGAAAAGGCGGTGCGTGAGTCCAGCCGTATTTTGAATATTCGCGGGCGGGTGGTTCCTTCTACGCTCTCAGCGGTGACGCTGGTGGCTCACCACGCGGATGGGCGGGTTACTGACGGTGAGACCAAAATTTCGGCATGCGAATCACCGATCGAGAGGATTTTTCTCAAGCCGGACGGGGTTCCCGCGGCAGAGGACGCTTTGCAGGCGATTCGATTAGCGGACGTGATCGTGTTTGGGCCCGGATCTTTGTACACCAGCGTGCTGCCGAATCTTTTGATCGAGAATCTCTTGGCGGAGATCACGGCTTCGCGCGCGCCCAAAGTTTATGTTTGCAATATTATGACGCAGCCGAGAGAAACCAGTCATCTCAAGTCGGACCTTGATCATGTCGAGGCCCTGGTCAAACACACTCAAGCGGATGTTCTGACGCATGTGATCGTGAACAACGGTCGCGTGCCGCAGGCGCTGAACGACAGGTATATTCAAGAAGGTTCGACGGCTATCATCAATGAAGCCGATAAGATCCGCGCGTTGGGGTATAAGGTGATGGAGGCGGACTTGGTGAAGGGCGTGGACGTGGTCCGGCACAACTCCAGGCGTCTGGCCAAAATTATCACGGAGATCGCGGCGAGGAAGGGGCAATGACGCTTCGTCGGAATGTGAAGGTGATGAATCCGCTGGGGCTGCATGCGCGGCCGGCGTCAATTTTTGTGAAGATCGCGAACAAATTTGAGTCCGAGATCATGGTGACCAAGGAAGATCAGACCGTGAATGGCAAATCCATCATGGGGCTTTTGATGTTGGCTGCCGAGCAGGGATCGGTGGTAGAGCTCAGCGCCGAAGGACGGGACGCGGAAAGCGCGCTGATGGAACTCGAAAAATATTTGACCCAAGGGATAGATCCCGAAAAGCCAGGAAAGTCCTCCAACTCATGAAAATATTAACCGGAATCGCTGCCGCCGGCGGTATCTCGATCGGCCGCGCCATGCTGCTCGATCACGAGGATCTTTCGGTCCCCGCGACCCCGATTACGGCTAGTCAGATCCCTTCGGAGATACAGCGGTTTGAGGAAGCGCTCACCCGCACCCGCGCACAGATTCTCAAAATCCAGCACCAGATCACCCAGGAACTGGGCCGCGAGCACGCCGAGATCTTTGACGCGCATCTGATGCTGCTCGAGGATCGGACGCTGATCGGGGAAGTGATCGAAGGACTCAGGGTCCAACTCGTCTCGGTCGAATACGTTTTTTCGCAGGCGCTCAAAAAATACACATCGGCTCTTTCGAACGTCAATGACGAGTATCTCCGGGAACGCGTCGCGGATGTGAACGACGTCAGTCGCCGCATCTTGAAGAACCTGATGGGCGAGCAGATCGGACGGCTGGATCGTATCGCCGAAAAAGTGATTGTGATCGCTTATGACCTGAGCCCGAGCGATACGGCGACGATGCACAAGAAGAATGTGATCGGTTTTGCCACGGACATCGGCGGCCGGACTTCCCACACGGCCATTATGGCCAAGTCGCTGGAAGTGCCCGCGGTCGTCGGTCTGGAGAAGATCACCCAGGCGGTTAAGGACGGGGACGAGGTCATCATTGATGGAACCGGCGGCAAAGTCATTATCAATCCGGACGCCGCCACCCGGGAGCTTTATGAGCTTGAGCGCGAACGGTATCTTCAGCACGGCCGTGAACTGCTGCAGTTCACCAGCGCGCCGGCTGTCACGTTGGACCGGCGGAATGTGGCTCTATTGGCCAACATGGAATTGCCCGAAGAGATCGCGTCGATCCGGGCCCACGGCGCCACCGGCATCGGCCTTTACCGCACCGAATACCTATATTTGAACCGCCGCATGCTGCCGACCGAGGAAGAGCAGTTTGAATCCTATCGCCAGGTGGTTTCTGAGATGAGCCCGATGCCGGTCACGCTGCGCACGCTTGATCTCGGGGGCGATAAATTCTTATCTCATCTCGAAATGCCCCGCGAGATGAATCCCTTCCTGGGCTGGCGGGCGATACGGTTCTGTCTGGCGATGCCAGAGATCTTTAAGGCGCAGCTGAGAGCAATCCTCCGGGCAAGCGCCTTTGGCAAGGTGCGGATCATGTATCCGCTCATCTCCGGTCTTGAAGAGCTTCAGGCCGCCAATGCGATGCTGGAACAGTGCAGGCGGGAGCTGGACAAAAAGGGCATCGCCTACGACAAGAAGATGGAAGTGGGCGCCATGATCGAGATTCCTTCCGCGGCTTTGACCTGCGACCTGCTGGCCAAGCAAGTAAGCTTCTTTTCTATCGGAACGAATGACCTGATCCAGTACGCCCTCGCGGCGGACCGGGTGAATGAGAAAATCGCCTATCTTTATGATCCCGCGCATCCGGCCGTGCTACGGCTGATCAAGATGATCATCGATGCGGGGCATCAGCACAAGGTCAAGGTCTGTATGTGCGGTGAGATGGCGGGGGATCCGGAGCTGACCATGATCCTCGTCGGGCTGGGGCTGGACGAGATCTCGGTCTCGGCGGTCATGCTCCCTGAGATCAAGCTGATCATCCGTTCGATCAAATATTCCAACGCTCAGCGGGTCGCCAAGGAGGCGCTCAAATTTTCTATGGGCAAGGATGTCATTGCCTACGCGCGCCAGGAGTTGAACCGAGTCATGAAAGATAAAGATATTTTCCGCGGCTTCGACGGAGGAAACAAATCATGAGAGTGATCATTCTTGCCGCGGGATACGCCACACGGCTTCATCCCATCACGCGGCATCAGCCGAAGGCGCTTCTGTCGGTTGGCGGCCGTCAAATGGTGGATCACCTCATGGACCGCGTCGACGCGGTGCCGAATGTGGAAGAGATCGTTCTGGTCACCAACAGCCGTTTTTTTGGACAATTCTCCCAATGGTCGGCCAACCGTTCGCAGGTTAACCCCAAGGCCAAGCGGGTGCGCGTCCTTGATGACGGAACGACTTCCAACGCGGATCGCCTGGGAGCCACAGGAGACCTCCGATTTGCGCTGCGGGAAGCAAGGATCTCGGACGATTTGATCGTGCTGGCCAGCGACAATCTCTTTGATGAAGATTTAACCAACTTCGCGGCGAAGCTTTTGGAGCAGGATGGCGGTGTTCTGATCGGCATGACGGATATCGGCGACCCCAAGTTGGCGGCCGGCCGCTACGGAACCATCGAGACATCCGCGGACGGGGAAGTCACGGCGATTGAAGAAAAGCCGGCCGAGCCCAAGACCAGCCGGGTCAGCATGGGAGTCTATGGACTTTCTCGCAGGGTGCTGCCGTTTTTGGATGATTATCTTTCGGGCAAAGAAGTGAAGGACGCGCCGGGGCATTTTATTAAATGGCTTTTGGACCACGTGGAAGTTCGGGCTTACGAATTTAAAGGCCGATGGTATGATATCGGCAGTTTTGACCAATGGGCGGAGGCCGACAAGGCGCTGCTAAAGGACAGTTCCGCCAATTAACCTGGAAGGACAATCATGAAAAAAGAACGTTACCTTTTTACTTCTGAGAGCGTCACCGAGGGTCACCCCGACAAGATCTGTGATCAGGTTTCTGACGCGGTACTGGATGCCATCATGGCCGAAGACCCGAACGGCCGCGTTGCCGTCGAAACCCTCGTGACCACCGGCATGGTCGTCGTGACGGGTGAAGTCACCACCAAGACTTACGTGGACATCCCCAAGCTGGTACGCGCCACGCTCAAGGACATCGGGTACACCGAAGCCGCGCTCGGCTTTGATTATCAATCTTGCGGAGTTTTGACCGCCATTCAACAGCAGTCTCCCGATATCTCCATGGGCGTGGACACCGGCGGCGCCGGCGACCAGGGAATGATGTTCGGATATGCCTGCCGCGAAACTCCCGAGTTGATGCCCATCGCGATCACGCTGGCGCACCGCATCACCCGCCAGCTGGCCCAGCTCCGCAAGACCAATAAGCTCAAATACCTTTGGCCTGACGGCAAAGCTCAGGTGACGGTCGAATACGAAAACGGCCGTCCTCTCCGCATCGACGCGATCGTGATCAGCACGCATCACCGCGTCTCCGTGGCGACCTCCACGATTCGGAAGGATCTCATCAAGAATATCGTGAAGAATCCGGCGATCATCCCGCAGAAGATGGTGGATAAGAACACCAAGATCTTCGTGAATCCCACGGGACGGTTTGAGGTTGGCGGACCCGTCGCCGACACCGGCCTTACCGGCCGCAAGATCATCGTGGACACGTACGGCGGCGCGGCGCCCCATGGCGGCGGAGCCTTCTCGGGCAAGGATCCCTCGAAGGTGGACCGCTCGGCCTGTTATATGGCGCGTTATATCGCTAAGAATGTGGTTGCCGCAAACTTGGCCGACCGCTGCGAAGTTCAGGTCGCTTACGCGATCGGCGTGAGAGAGCCCGTCTCGGTGCTCGTCAACACCTTTGGTACCGGTAAAGTCTCAAGCGATGTGCTGGAATCAGCCGTGCGCAAGACCTTTGACCTGACGCCGCATGGCATCATCAAGACGCTGGATCTGCGTAAGCCGATCTACCGTAAGACGGCCGCCTATGGTCACTTTGGACGTTCCGAAAAAGGCTTTACCTGGGAGCGGACGGATAAGGTCCAGGACTTGAAGCGCCATTCCGAGGAGCGCATTCGCTCCAACGGTCACAGCGGCGCGGCATTGGTCCGATAAATATTAATCTGCTTTTTTAGTAATCAGGAGAAAGTTCATGGCAATCAAGTCTGATATCAAATCATTGTCACTGGCCGCTCAAGGCAAAGGCCGCATCGAGTGGACTTCCCGTCAAATGCCCGTGATCGATCAGATCACCAAGCGGTTCACCGCCCAAAAGCCCCTCAAGGGCCTTAAGGTCGCCGCCTGCCTTCACGTCACGGCCGAAACAGCCAACCTGATGATCGCGCTCAAGGCCGGCGGAGCCGAAGTGTCGCTCTGCGCCTCGAACCCTTTGAGCACTCAAGATGACGTGGCCGCTTCGCTTGTCAAAAATAACGGGATCTCGGTCTACGCCATTCACGGCGAGAACCGGAGCACCTACTACAAGCACCTGAACGCGGTGCTCGACACCAAGCCGCACGTGACCATGGATGACGGCGCGGACCTGGTCGCGTTGATCCACACCACCCGCAAGGACCTGGTGAAGGGTTTGATCGGATCCACGGAAGAGACGACCACGGGCGTGATCCGTCTCAAGGCGTTGGAAGGGGACGGCAAGCTTCTCTTCCCGGTGATCGCGGTCAATGACGCGAAGACCAAGCATTTTTTTGATAACCGCTACGGCACCGGTCAGTCGACTTTGGACGGCGTCATTCGCGCGACCAATTTCCTGATCTCCGGTTCCCGCGTGGTGGTCGCCGGCTACGGCTGGTGCGGACGCGGTGTCGCGATGCGCGCGCACGGTCTCGGCGCCCGCGTGATCGTGACCGAAGTTGATCCTTTGAAGGCCATCGAAGCGGTGATGGATGGATTTGACGTCATGCCGATGTCCGAAGCCGCCTCCAAAGGCGATGTGTTCATCACAGTGACCGGCGATTGCGGCGTGTTGCGTCCGGAGCATTTTCTCAAGATGAAAGACGGCGCGATGATCGCCAATTCGGGACACTTCGATGTCGAGATCGACGTCGCGGGTCTCAAGAAAATGGCCAAGTCCACCCGCGAGATGCGCAGCAACCTGGTCGAGTACAAGCTCGCCAACGGCCGCGGCGTGTATCTTCTGGCGGACGGACGTCTTGTGAACCTGGGTGCAGCCGAAGGTCATCCCGGTATGGTCATGGACATGAGCTTTGCCAATCAGGCGTTGTCGACGGAGTTCCTGGTCAAGAACTACAAGACCCTTTCCAAGAAGGTCTACTCGGTGCCGCAGGCGATCGACGAAAAAATCGCCTCGCTCAAGCTGCAGTCCATGGGCGTCAAGCTCGACAAGCTCACCCCCGAACAAAAGATCTACCTCTCCAGCTGGTCCGCCGGCACCTAACAGTCTGCTGAAAAAGCCGCGTCTGCTTCGTTCTCGGTCGCTTGCGCACCGTAGAGTGCGCTACGCTCCCTCGGGCCTCGCATTCGCGGCTTTTTGAGCAGACTGTTTCATTAGCTGTGCCGGCTCCTTCCTCGGGCGCTCCGGGGACGTCGCACCCGAGAAAAAGCCCCTCCGAAGGCATTCGCCCACCGCATCACGCACCATTTTCCTGGCGATTGATACCCGCCACCAGATCCTACAGCAGCAGATTTGTGCGCAGGATAATCTTGTCACTCTATTCATATTCATGAGCAGCAGCTTTCGCTCCAAAGGCGAAGGGGTGTATCGGAGGAAGATGTTTCGCGGAGGACTTTTTGCGCGACGAGGCGTCCTCGCCGAGGAGTGCAAAGGAGCGAGCGCGCGTTACCTTAGGCCGCGCGCGAGCGGCTCCGTCCGTAGCGGGACACCTTCCTCCGAGACCCGACTGACAACTCAGCAGAGGGTCAGATGTTGCGTTTGATTAGGTAGAGGCCGATGAGGCCGAAGGAGATGTTGGGTAGCCAGGCGGCGGTCATGGGGGTGAGGATGCCGCCTTTGCCGAGCGCGGTCGAAACCGCGGCGAACGAGTAGAAGATCACGATCACGAGCAGGCCCATGCCGATCGACAGCATCGCCCCGCCGCGGCGAGAAATCAGGGCCAATGGCGCTGATACGAGCAGCATGACCAGGCACATGAAGGGACTGGAGAGCTTCTCATGCAGGTCGACCAAAAGCCGGCTGGACGCGCGGTAGCCCGTGATGCGAGTGCCCTTGATATATTTCCGAAGATTGAAGTAGCTCATATGCTCGGGCTGCGCGTACTGCGTTAAAAAATCCTCAGGACTTTCCTTGATATCCACCTCTTTGCGCTCAAGGGTTCTTGGTTTGTCCGTCACATTGCCGCTCTGATCCACGTCGTATTCCAGCACGTCATAAAGCACCCATTGCCCGTTTAGAAACACCCCGCTTCGCGCCGTTGTTTTGGACTTGAGCGTCATGTTGCTGCGGTGCTCGAGTATGATCACGTCGTACATGGAGCGGGTGTTGAGCATCATTTCGCGGGCATAGACCATGCGGTGACGGTCGGTCAACAGCGTGACGTTTTGGATGGAGCGTTCCTCGATATCGGCGGATTTTTTCTTGATCAGGCCGTATTTGATCGAAGAAGTGGTCACGGTTGCCTGCGGCGTGATGGTTTCGTTCATGGCAAACAGGCCAAAGCTGATCACCAAGCCGGCCAGGAAGACGGGTTGGAGGATGCGGAAACCCGATACGCCGTTGGACTTCATGGCGATGATTTCATTGTGACGGTTCAGAACACCGAGCGCGTACAGCGCCGCCAATAACACCGCCGCAGGCAGCGTCTGCGCCAGGATCACGGGAATCATCGACAGGTAGTAGAGACCTATGACGCGGTAATCCGCGCCGGCGCCAAGGAATTCGTCCAGCTGATTCAGCAGATCCACCACCACGAACATTGCCAAAAAGAAAACCGCGCAAAAAATAAACGGCCGGATAAACGATCTCAGCATATGACGATGGAGCAGGATCATAAGCGGCCGATCCTTCGGATCAACGCGGTCCCGATCAGCAGGAAGACGATATTTGGCAGATGCATCACGAGCGGCGGGACTGTGCCGTTCCGTGAGACGGCCCCGACCCCAATCAAGGCCACCCAATAAACCGTTCCGAGAATTAAAGCGATCGCATAGCCGATCGATTTTTCACTACGGTGCGTTCGGATGCCGAGCGGGATCGCCAGCAGCGTGAGGATGAAGGGGGACAAGGACATCGCAATTTTTTGATGGATCTCGGTCAGGATGAAATCGTCGACGAAGCCCTCGGACTTTAGCTTTTGAAAATGCGCCCACAGCTCACGGACCGAGAGCTCCTTCCGTTTTTTCTCAATCTTTGACTTCAGCTTGAAGCCGGACAAGTCCAGCGGAAGATAGTAGGTCCCAAATTTGAGCTTGTAGAAGCGGCCCGGATTATTGGCATCCGGCTCATCGGTGGTGCCGTTCTCGAGCTTGAGCTTGATGACGTTCTGTTCGGGGATGGGGATGAGTTGTCCCGACTCGGCGACGATGGTGCGGGTCGGACCCTTGGGCTGAGGCTGATAGATGCGCACCTGCTGGAGGTGATTGCCCTCGATGCGGTGAATGAAGATGACGATGTCCCCGAAACTCTTGATGAAAACACCTTCCTCGAGGGCGGCGGCCGGAGATTTGAGCCCGATCTGTGTAGAAATCTGGCGCATTTTGAAGTGACTTTGCGATGCGATCTGATCATTGAGAAGAAAAACAAAGCAGGAGGCGGCTGCGGCCATGATGAGCACGGGCCGAATGATGCGCGAAAGGCTGATGCCGCTCGCGCGGATGGCGGTGAGTTCGTGATCCGCGCTCAGCCGGCCAAAGGCCAGTAAAACGGCCACCAGCATTGCCATGGGCAGCGTGTAAACGCACAGGTAAGGGGCGCTATACGCGATGATTTGGAGGATGGCGATCGGATCGACGCCGCGGTTAAGCACCAAGTCCATCATCTTGGTAAAAATATTGCCCGCGAGCAGCACAAAGGTCAGGATGGCCATGGTCGCCAAGAAGTTGGAGCGGATCTCCCTGAGTACGTGGTTGCGCAAAATATGCATGACCGGTCAGCCTCGCGCGATCACCGCGATCGCAACGTGTTCGACGCCATGCCGCTTTAGAAGACGCGCGCAGCCCCGGGCTGTGGCCCCCGTGGTTAGGACGTCATCAGCTAAGAGAACGGAGCGGCAGTTCTTGAGATCGCGGCTGCGGACTGAGAGTGAGGATTCGGAAGCCGTGAGCCGAAGGTCACGGCGCAAGGAAGTCTGTTTGGCGACGGTTCGGATCCGCGTTAATGCTTTGGCCGAAGGGATTCTAAGACGGGAGCTGAGGGCATCGACCCAAACTCCGGAAGACTCGTGTCCCAGCGCCAGAAGACCGGCGCGGCGGTGGGAGGGCACCGGTACGATTAAATCAAATCTGCTCATGCGCTCAAGCGGAAGTCTGGCGATCTCAGGCTCCAGCCAGCGGCCCGCGCGGGGATCGGGGTTGAGTTTAATGCGGTGAATCAGTCGCCGTGCCGCGCTGCCGTACTGGTACAAGGCGAAAAGGTCGTCCAGATCCTCGGGTGAAGTGTCTCCGGGCGCGGTGTAGCGGCTGGGCCTGAGGCCGTCGTTGCACCCCCGGCACACCACATCAACGGCCGATAGACTCATCGACTGATTGCAGATGAGGCAAGCGGATGGAAAAATGAGACCCTTGAGGGATGCCAGCCAGGGGCTGGTCCGGGAAGCGAGGAGCTGCGACATGGGATTTATCCTACCATACCGGACCTTTCTTGACTTCCCTCAAGCGCCCGCTAGGATACTGACATGACAGTGCAAACTTTTACCAAAGTGTTAGCCCGTCTGAAGCGGGTGGTGAGCCGGTGGGATGCCCCTGTGGTCACGCTGATTGCCAGCACGGGGGAGGGGCCCTTCCGTGTGCTCATCTCATGTCTTTTGAGTCTTAGGACCAAAGACGAGACCACGGCGGTGGCGGTGGAGCGCCTTTTTAAGCGGGCTGATACCGCGGAAGCTATTCTTGCGATCCCTGACGGGGATTTGCAGAAGTTGATCTATCCGGTTGGCTTTTATCGGGTCAAGGCGCGCGTGCTGCATGAGGTCTGCGGTCAGATCCTGGAGGAGTTCGGCGGAAACGTGCCCGATACCATCGAGGACCTGCTTACGCTAAAGGGGGTCGGCAGGAAGACCGCAAATCTGGTCGTGTCGCAAGGGTGGGATAAGGACGGCATTTGCGTGGATGTTCACGTGCATCGAATCACCAACCGGCTTGGGTTTGTACGCACCAAAACACCCGATCAAACAGAAACAGCGCTGCGGCAAAAACTACCGCAGCGCTGGTGGAAAACGATCAATCAGATTTTTGTCGCTTTTGGACAGAATCACTGCCGTCCGGTGTCGCCTCGTTGCTCAACCTGTCCCGTCGCCGAAGACTGTCAGCGCGTGGGCGTCACCACGACCCGTTAGCCTTCGATTTTTAGAAGACCACCCGGCCGCTGGCGTTGTTTCCATTCACATCCGCATCCTTCGCTGATCCGTCCAAATCCTTATCAGCGGCATTTCTGGCATCAGCCTTGGTCTTTTCGATCGCCATCTCGGCATAAGAGATGGGTTTTTTGAGACCATTCAGAGAGGCGATGACACCGTTGATTTCTTCAAATTGAGCGTGAGTCATTTGCTTGGGCGCATCAGGGCGGGTTCCAGTATGTGCCACGGTGGTTCTTTCGCCGACCATGACCGGGACCACGGCCCCGATATTTTTACCATCCGCCTGACGGCCGTTGACGGCAACTTCACCGCGGTAAACGCTGGTCTGTGTCGCGGTCCCGATCTGCTTGACTCCAAAGTAGGTTCCCCGCACTGTCGACACGGCGGTCGGGGTGACGATGCGGAATTGGGTGCCGGATTCCAGACGGTCCAAGAGCGCGAAGACCTGCCCATGCGTCAGCTCAACATTGATGGCACGGTCCTTGGTGATCTGAACCAGGGAATCTCCGGGGATATGGACGATGTTGTTCTTATCCTTGTCAAAGGCGATTTGAACAAAATTGCCGTTCTTCACGTCGATTTGATCGCCGGCATAAAGAATATCGCCTACTTTGATGGTTTGTTTAACGGACTGCTGCAGCCGAGTCGTGTAGCCCGAGTTTTTTACGGCGATGACTTTTCCGATGGGTTCGGCAGCGGTTGCGGCATTGGCATTTTGGAGGCCTGTCATGGGGAAACCGGCCAGCAGGATCAAGCCGGCGGCCAGCGTCGTCAAAATTTTTACACTTTTCATTCCGTGTCTCCTTCTAGGGGTTGATGTGTTTCCCCAAATTCATTCCTGTTCAGACTATACATTGATTACTAACGTCTTTCAAGAGTCAGGTATTAGTTTTATTTTAGGACAATACTTAACAAAAATGAGTGACAAGCCGGGTCTAGTTATGCTACATTGCCTGTTATAAGGAAAAGAAAGGGAAGAGCATGTCAAAATCAATCTCCTTGTCCAAGGCTAAAGACAAACGCCAGTACCCGCGATTCAAGTCCTACCGAGTGATTCGAGCTATCGGACCTCATGGCCGCGAAATCCAAACGGATTCGGCGCTGATCAATATGTCTGAAGGCGGGCTGCTTTTTTATTCGGTCGAATTGGTCAAGGCGGATACGCACATTGAGATGAACATTGACATCCCTGAATTCCACAGCTCGATCCGTGTCGGCGCCAAGGTTACTTGGGTGCAGAACGCGACGGAGCGTCCGGGCTCCTATTTTGTCGGCGTCCAATTTGAAGAGCTGGCCGAACCGCATCGCTCGATGATCAAAAAACTCAACTCAACCTCCGCGGACTGAGCTTCAGACCCGCCCTTTTCCATGCGCAGATTAAAGGCTTCCGCGCTTCTGCTCAAGCCGGGAGCCGATAAGTTCATTCAAGCGTACACCACGCAAACACCCGGCTCGTCACGCGGCGCGTTCATAGATGCCAAGGGTAAGACCGTTGCTGTTTATGACGGTGTTCGGCTGAACGCCGATGAGTTTGTCGTTGTGATCGCATCGGCTTTCGTCGGTCGGCTCAAACAGCACCTCAAAAATTACCTTTTTTTGACGGACGCGGCGCTCATTGACTTACCGCATCATGTCTACTGGGATTTGACCGGAACGGGCGGCCCCTTGGACGCGAATCCTGGCGAAGGTGCCGATGCGGATTGGGCCATTACCCGCAAAGCAGGGGCCATCCGTATCCTTCGCC
>JAGOUK010000166.1 GCA_018061225.1 Candidatus Omnitrophota bacterium
GTTTATGGCCGCAGCATCTTCGAGAACAGTTCTTTCATCGCGAGCTCAGCGTTCTCTAACCGGAAGCTGCACGGCACGGGCTTTGTGGCGCGCCTGTCGGGTTCGACGGCCGAGTTCTTAGATATGTGGCTGCGGATGAACCTCGGTCATGAGCCGTTTGGCCTTGACGCCAAGGGCCAGCTGGAATTTGCCTTCAATCCCATTCTGCCGGACTGGATGTTCACGAAGGAAGAAGTCACGCGCCGCGTTCAGCTGCGCGACGGCTCCGCGATCACGGTCACGCTGCCGAAGAACGCGTATGCCTTTGTGCTGATGGGTCAGACGCTGGTGGTCTATACCAACCCCAAGCGCCTGAACACCTATGGTCCGCGCCGCGCCGCCGTGAAGCGCGTCGGCTTCATGGACGCGAACAAGAAACAAACGATCATCGACGGCAACGCGCTGTCCGCTCCGCACGCCAAGGCGCTCCGCGACGGACTCATCCGCCGCGTCGACGTCGAGCTGAGTTAACCCTCCAAACACATTTAGGAATAATCATCCGTGAAAGTCAAAACCCGCTTTGCCCCCAGTCCGACCGGCTTCCTCCACATGGGATCGGCCCGCACGGCGCTCTTCAACTGGCTGT
Organism: Candidatus Omnitrophota bacterium; assembly: GCA_018061225.1. GTDB lineage: Bacteria > Omnitrophota > Gorgyraeia > 2-02-FULL-51-18 > JAGOUK01 > JAGOUK01. Next base: position 626 of record JAGOUK010000166.1, read on the forward strand.
TCGCGCGGCATCATGGCGGCGAGTTTATCCTGCGCATCGAGGACACCGATCAGGAGCGCTCCAAGAAGGAATTTGAAGTCGAGATCATCGAGAGTCTGAAGTGGCTGGGGATCAACTGGGATGCCGATCTCGTGTATCAGATGGACCGTCTCGAGATTTACAAGAAGTACGCCGACCAGCTCGTCGCCGAAGGCAAGGCCGTGCGCGAAGGCGAAGGGCAGGCCGTGCGCTTTAAGAGCCCCAAGGTCATGATCGGCTGGGACGACGTGATCCGCGGCCGCATCGAGTTTGACGGCAATCTCCTCAACGACCTCGTGCTCATGAAGTCGGACGGCACGCCCACGTATAACTTTGCCGTCGTCATCGACGACCACGAGATGGGCATCACGCATGTGATCCGCGGCGAAGACCATATTTCGAACACCCCCAAGCAGATCCCGCTGTATGACGCGCTGGGCTTCGCGATGCCGAAGTTTGCGCATATTCCGCTCATCCTGGGTGAGGACCGCTCACGCCTCTCCAAACGCCACGGCGCGACCAGCGTCCGCGACTACCGCGCCGCCGGGTATCTGCATGAAGCCATCGTCAATTATCTCGCGCTGCTCGGCTGGTCTCCCGGCAACAATCAGGAGATCATCGGGCTTCAGGAGATGATCGAAAAGTTTTCTCTCGAGCGCGTGCAGTCGACAGGCGCGATCTTCAATATCAAGAAAATGGACTGGGTCAACGGCGAGTACATCCGCTCCTTCGCGCCGGAGAAACTCAAGCAGCTCTTCACGGACGCGCTGGTGGAATCCGGCGTGCCCGCCGCGTCGCTGGAATCCGGATGGATGGACCGCTTCACGGCGCTGTACCGCGAGCGCGTGTTTGTCCTGAAGGACTTGCCGACGGAGACCACCTTCTTCTTTAAGGACGAGGCGCCCTGGGACGAGGAAGGGGAAGCGGTTCTGAAGAAAGATGTCAAATTACCCGAAATTTTTGTAAAATACGCCGACTGCCTGGCAGCCCTGCCTGACTTTGGCCACGAATCCGTCGAAAAAGCTTCACGGGACTTCATGAAAGAGATCGGCGTCACGGGCAAGCAGTTTATCCACCCGTGCCGCGTCGCGGTGACAGGGCGGATGGTGAGTCCCGGGTTCTTTGAGACGCTGAGTTTGGTAGGAAAGGACCGGGTGGTCAAACGCCTGAGAGCCGCCGCCGAAAAACTCAAGTCCGCCGCTCCCGCCGCGAGCTAAACACCGCCGCGCGGCCCGCGCGATCGGGTCGAGAATAAGTTTTTCCTGCCTTCATTGGGGAATAGTGTAATGGTAGCACAAGTGACTCTGAATCACTTAGTCTAGGTTCGAGCCCTAGTTCCCCAACCAATTCAATCTTCGAACTAAGACTATAATCGGGAGTCGGCCGGTCGGGTCGGGTCTCGCGAACTCTCGCCGCCGCCACGCAAGACACCCCTTCTGCGGCAACCAACTGGGCAGCTTTGCGCGTATCCCTAAGCACGACAATGACTTCCATCGACGTCTTAGAAAAAGTAATTTGCTTCACCAAGCCTTCATAGACCAGACATTTTTCGATCTGTGATAGCCGGGGGAGGCGTTCTACGGCCGTTTTCAGTACCTGCTGGACTCGGGTAGACAGCTTTTTGGAGTACTCCCTCGTAAGTTCGAGCCCTAGATGGCGGGTGATTCCGAAGGCGTAATTAAGGGACAAACTTTCGATATACCCGCCGTCCTGTGAGATCCGCGACAGCGCTTCGAACAAAAACTTCTCCAGCTTCTCGGAGTTCACCTGCTTGATTGAGCAGGTTCCGATCCCTTTGATATTGTTCGTGCAGCGGTAGTAGTAATAGCGGCTCTCTTTTTTATTCGTGAAGGTATTCGTCATCGTCGTTCCGCAGTCGGAGCATTTCACCCGTCCGCTCAACAAGAACTCTTTAAAGAGTCTTCTCTTTTTATTCGGTGTTTTCATCAGGCCTTGGGCACGGTCAAACATCTCGGGAGAAATGATCGCTGCATGTTCTCCCGGCATGGATAATTTGTTCCACCGCACGCGGCCCGTGTATACGGGATTTCTGAGGATGTAACTGACGGTGCTGATGCTGATAATTTTGTTCGTTTTGGGATGTATCACATTGGCTTCTCGTAAATGTCTCATCGTCTGTCGTATGCAGCCGGTGGATACGAAGTCGTCATAGGTGGATCGAACGACAGTTGCCCAGCGTTTATCGATAACAAGTCGCTTATCCATCGCTCTATAGCCGAGGGGGACGGCACCGCCATTCCAATAACCTTTCTTGGCTCTTTGCTCCACCTTGTCTCTAACCCGCTCCGAGGTCATTTCGCGTTCGAACTGAGCAAACGTCAGCATGATATTCCGCAGCAATCTTCCGGCGGCTGAAGAGGTGTCAAAGTGTTCGCTCACAGATATGTAACTCACCCCGTGCTTATCGAAGTACTCAATTAGATTGTAGAAGTCCTTGGATGACCGTGTCAGTCGGTCGATCTTGTAGGTGAGAACGGCATCGATTTTCTTGTCAGCAATGTCCCGAAGCAGTGTGGTGAAGGCGGGTCGATCTATCGTCGAGGCCGAGAACCCAGGGTCCGAATACTCACGATAGACTTCCATACTGTCCTGACTCTTGATGTAGGAGAGG
>JAGOUK010000167.1 GCA_018061225.1 Candidatus Omnitrophota bacterium
GTTAAATTGTCCGGATGGATTCGTGTGAGCATCCTGGAACAGAATAACCTTGGGCCTCTCGGCCGCCTGAGCCGACTGCGCATAGCCGTCTTCAACCAAACCAACCGATTCCGGTAAAACAAAATGAAATGCCGGCATAATGGCGACCGCAACGGGTCGCGGAGGGACGAAGGCCCATGCCTCCTGAGGAATGAGGCATGCCAGCACCAGCCATGCCGTCACCCGCGTTATGCGCCAGGATAGGACACTGCGACGCGGCAGTCGGCCGGACTTCTTATATAGATTCAATATATTAAGTAGGTTGTGCATAGAACTTATCGCAAAGTTTACCTGACATGTTCCGGGATTCAAGGCATCGGGGAGGAATTAAATGGAAGGTAGGACGAGCCTGGAAAGGATTGCTAAGACATGGCTAGAACTGTCCGAACCATTCTATTTTGATCAGGTATCGCTCAAATAAAAAGGGCCCCGCCAAATCGGCGGAGCCCTTTGTCATGCAACAGCTTTACTTATCGATCTTGGGGCTCATCCTCGTCGTCTTCAAAAAACAAGCCTCTGGTCCCGCCGATCCCATAATGACCAAAGATCTCAGGGGTGATGATCGCGTCGATACGGAAGTCTTCGACGAACTCATTACCCTCCCGACGGCCAAACGTTAAGATCGTTTCGAGGTTATAATTACCGCCGTTCACGGACAGGTTGGGACGAACCAGATCACGGATACCACGGATGCCAAATCCCGGTGCGTCCAACAGCTGCCCCTCGTTGTCGATGGGTAAAAAGACGCCGTTCAGCTCATAATCCGTCCGAACAAGCTTCAACCTCCTCTTAACGATGGCCAGATACTGATCCCTGAAGCCCTCGCTTAAATAAGCCGGATGATCCGCAGAATTAAGGATATTCTCAACAGCACCTAGCGCGGTGAGATCGCCAAGATCCACGAGACCTTCGGATTGCGATCCCTCTTCCCTTAGATCACCCAGCGAGACCGTGCTCCGGCCATTGATGGTCGTGGTGTTCAGCGTGAGGCCGAGGACGGTCCGAGCCGAGCTGCGGTCAATAGACACACCGCCCGCTTCGCGAATCGCAAGGCCTGAACGCTCCATCCCCTGCACCCATCGAGTGACAGAAGAATCATGGTCGTTGAGGAAGGTTGCTGAGTAAGGTGATGTGTAATCTTCCGTGAAGGTCACGCTATCGAGCGTGGGATTCTTAAACTCCGCCAGGAAGGATTGAGGATAGAGTCCCGGCGCGTCCGCGGTGGAATGCACAATATACTGGTCGTAACGAGGGCTTCCGTACAGCCAGTCCAGCTGACTGCCCGTATTTTCTTCCAGTTCGCGGCCGCTAAAATCATCCGACGTGACAACGTTGAGATAATCGTTCCACGGCAGGTCACGAAGAACGGTGTTCTCGGGCAACGCCTGATTAAACACGGTGTTGAACCGGAACGACGTCACGCCGTTCTGATACTCTCCCGTGCGGAGCGTCAGGGACAGGAAGCTGACGGTGTCGCTGCCCGCTTCATGATAAATATACTGATCCGTGCGGACTCGGTTGCCGTGAACATCCGTGAACACCTTACCGGTCTGCGCATCAAACGCGCGTTCCTGCTCCGCGTCTTTCTTCAAAAATTCCTGATTATCCAGAATACTATTAAGAGAATTGCGCAGCTCATTCTTCTCAGCATCCCGGATGGCCTGCAGGTCCGCGATACGCTGAACCACTTCCGCGACCGTGGTCGCCGCCAACGCGCTGCCCAGAATAGTCTCCCCGTCCTTCGTGTTACCGCGTTTATCGGTCACGATACCAAGATCTTTACCGCCTTCGGGTCCGATGAGATCGTATTCAAAGTTGCCGGAATCCGGCACGCCTTCAGACAAAAGAAAAGCGGTTAATTTGAGCGCTCCAAGCAGCGTGGTGTTATCGTCCCCCGCCGGCGTTCCGCCAATCCCCGCGCCCTCATTGCGCGAGTTGATGAGGCCATTGATCAAATTACGTATGGCATCGCTAAGTCCCGGGTTCGGGCCGCTGACGCCGCCAGGCGGCGTGCCGCCGGGAAGCGGGGCGTTTTCAATACCAAACTGAGGATTGCCGCCTGACTTGAGAATCGCGTTCTCAAAGCTCTGGATGAGAGATTCCCTCTCTTCTTCGGTCAACTCGCGAGAACCCGAATTTTCACCGTCGCCGTCGATGGAGGATGTGTGCAACGCTTCGACAAAGAGCGCATTCACTTCATCTTCAATGGACGAAAAATCCACTTTACCGTGATCCACATAAAGACTGGTGATGATGCCCGCTAACCCCTGAGCAAAGCGAACCACGTCGAGATAGAGAACCGTCCCGCGCACAGCGGACACAGCCGTCGGAGTTTTGATTTTGAAGCTGGAATCTGCTTCAAGCTTGTCCACATCGGCCCGGAGCTTGCCGATATCCAATCTAAGCAGAGTCTGACGTGTCTTCTCGTCTTTGCGCTGCGCTTCTTCAATGGTGAGTTCGGAATTCTCAAGGATTTGCATACGGATCTTTCCGTCAAACTCAATATGGGCCGAGCTATTCTCGCCGGTGCGGATCATGTCGGCCGGCTTCAGAATATCCCCGCTTTTAAGTGAGCGCCAGGCATCGGAACTCGCGCCCCGAACCTCGACGGTACCGGCAGTCTCTATCACCTGAACGAGCTGAACTTGAGAATCATGAGGCTGCTGAACCGGCATTTGGCTCGAAATACCGGCTGATTGAGGACCAAGGGCTGAGGGAACACCTATCGCCGTCGCCGCAAACGACGCTGTCCCTTGCAGCAAAAATACCAACATCGCCGACAGGGAAAAAAACTTGATCGTTGTCGAGGCGGTGCGGCAGTGCTTCATTTGTATTCAGCTCCGATTATGGTTAAAACTAGACCCGCGGCAAGCGCTATGGTGATGAAGGTCACATAGAGAGTAGCGGAAGTTTACATCATAATCAACTAATTACAAGACGAGTTTTGCTTGATTGTTACAATTGTTATTTATTTGTTAGTGTTGATTATATTTGGATGCTATTTTCACTTGTTTCTGACCGCTCAATTTAAAATATTTTCGATTTTTATTGAAGAAGTGGTCATTCTTCACGACTATCTATATAATCATCGCATGCAAATTACAACCACTCGTCGCCAGTCCGTACTTTTCACGTTAGCAACCGCCGCAGCGGTGGCTTTTTGCCTGGCTGGGCAACCCGCCCAAGCGGCCGAAGAAGCTCCTCAGACGCCCGCA
>JAGOUK010000168.1 GCA_018061225.1 Candidatus Omnitrophota bacterium
ATAGATTTCGCGGATCATCGCCTGCGCTTCCGCTGAGGCGGTGTCGCCCGCGATGACGATCTCGGCTCTGGGTCCGAGCCAGAGATCGGCGGCGCTGAGCGCCTGCGCGTACGCGGTCGGTGATTGATTAAAATACGCCGACATGCTCCTGAGCTGGCGCTCGGCTTCAAAGCCGTATTTACCGTCGCGCCTCATCGTCTCAAGGGTCACGAGGTTCTGAATCGCGATAGAATTGCCCGAAGGGATCGCGCCGTCATTGTAATCTTTGACCCGCGCGAGCAAGTCCCCCGACGCGGCCTCCGTTGTCATAAAAAACCCGCCCGCGGCCGTGTCTCCGAAGTCCATAAGCATCCGATCCGTGTGCGACATCGCCAGACCCAGGTACTTTTCGCGTCCTGTGGCCTGATAAAGTTCCAAAAGTCCGTAGACCATGAAGGCCACATCATCCAATTGCGCGGCGATTCCAGATTCGCCCGCCCGGTACCGATGCAGCAACCGCCCGCCTTCACCCACCGATTGGGTCAAAATAAAGTCAGCGGCTTTTTCGGCGGCGGCCAGATATCTGGGCTCATTCAACACCTGCGACGCAAAGGCCAGATGCGCGATCATGAGGCCGTTCCAATCGGTGAGCACCTTATCGTCCAGATGAGGCCGGGGGCGTTTGGCCCGCTCGGCGAACAGCTTCGCCTTGGCGGATGCCAGGAGCGCCTGGGTTTCTTGGACAGAATATTCAAGCTCGCGCGCCGCTTCTTCGGGCGTGCGAACCATTTTGAGAATGCTGGTTCCGGTGAATTCCTGCTGCGGATCCCGCTCAGGTCCGACATTGCCGTCGGCCGTGAATCCGTACACCAGCTCCGCGGCCCTGGATTCCTTGTCCGTGAGCAAGGCGCGCGCTTCATCGGCGCGCCAGACATAGAACGCGCCTTCTTTTTTATGCGCGTGCTGGTCGGCGGCAGCTCCGGACTCCAGACTGTCCGCGTCCTCGGCGGAGTAAAAGCCCCCGTCCGAATCCGTCAGCGACGTGAGCACATAATCACAGATCCCGCGCGCGACGTCCGAGTAAAATGGATCTTGAGTCATCTGATACATCTCGGTGTACGCTCGCAGCAGCATCGCCTGGTCGTACAGCATTTTTTCAAAGTGAGGCACGAACCACTCGCGGTCGACCGAGTAACGGTGGAATCCCCCGCCGATCTGATCATGCATCCCGCCGCGGGCCATTTGCTGCAGTGTTTTTTCGGCGGCGGCAAAAGCATCCTCATTGCCGGTGCGGCTGTAGTAACGAAGAACAAACATAATCGAGTGGGGTGACGGAAACTTAGGCGCTCGGCCGAACCCGCCGTGCACGCCGTCATAATTTTCATAAAAAACCCGGAACGCCCGCGTCAGCATCGGCTCATCCGGCAGCTTGCCCTCCGCATCCGCGCCGGACGCGCCATCCGCGGCCGCCTGCCGCGACCCGACACTCTCGTTCAAATGCCGGACAAAATCATCACCCGCCGCGACGACCTGATCGTGCTTGGTCCGCCACGCGTTTTCGATGAATTCCAGCACGCGCCGGAAGCTTGGCCTGCCATGTCCCTCGGAGGGCCCAAAGTAAGTCCCGCCAAAGAACGGCTTGCGGTCATGCGTCATAAAAATCGTCATCGGCCATCCGCCCGAGCCGGTGGACGCGATCACGTAGCTCATGTAGATCTGATCGAGGTCCGGCCGCTCCTCGCGGTCAAGCTTGATCGAGACAAAGTGCTCATTGAGATATTTCGCGATGGCGGGATCCTCGAACGACTCCCGCTCCATGACATGGCACCAGTGGCAGGTTGAATACCCGATCGACAAAAAGATAGGCTTGTTCTCCGCGCGCGCCTTCTCAAACGCCTCCTCCCCCCAGGGAAACCAATCCACCGGGTTGTGCGCGTGTTGAAGCAGATAAGGACTTTTTGCGTTGATGAGCCGGTTTGCTTTGGGTGAACCTGCGTGGGAAGGGTTTGTCATGAGAAGAAGGATTCCTATGGCCGCGATCAGCCGTTTCACTTTTTGTTTTTCTTCACCCATTCGAGAGAACGGCGGGCGGAGGCGCGGTAGTGGATGTCATACACGACTTTTTTGATCGCGGTCTTCAGGATCTTGATCAGGAGCGAGTCCTTGGCCCCGTCGGCGCCAAAGCGGTAGTCTGCCTCGGCAAAGTGATCCGCGCGGCCGGCGGACACCATTTCTTTAACCTCGTCCGACACGCCGACTTCCTTATCAAACACCGCGATCGCCTGTCCGCCCGACTTCTGCGTCAGCGTCATCGACGGAATGTCGGTCGCGCCGTCACCGATATAAATCATATTGCGGAACGGGATCGGCCGCTGATCATCCGGCATATGCGAGTTGATATCCTCGTCCAGACCGAGCCTCCCTTTATTGATGCGGAACAAAAATTGTGTTTTGTTGGTGTCGTTGATCACCAGCTTCGGGAACACCGGCCGGCCGTTCTCATAGGCAAATTCACAAGCGTACGCCTTGCGGAAACGGGAATAAATTGAACAACCCGACAGGATCTCCATGAGTCCGCTCGAGATCACATAATGCTCGATCTTGACGCCGCGTTCGACCGCTTCGGGTAAATGCTTTTCATCCTTAATAAATGCGTCCAGCCGGTCAAAGTACTTTTCCACTCCGGGAAAATATTGGATCTTGTGCTTCGCGAGTGTCGCCAGACGGACAGGATCAAGCGGGCGGTCCTGGAATGCCTTGTCGGAGATCAGCATCTTGAGATACGCGAGCGTGCGCTCATAACCGTGATCGCGGGTCAGCGCCTGAGACCGCTTCCAGAAGTTGTCCTTATCGAGGCCATAATCCTCAAAGATGGTCCGCTCCTGCATATTGTCCGGCGACAAGGTGCCGTCAAAGTCATAAACGATGGCGATGATGTTCTGTTTGGGGAGTTCGCGCATGCGCCAATGCTAACAAAAAGGAGGCGCTCATACCACTTTCATATATAATATTGCGAACCGACCCCGGTCCGTATTTGACTATTTTTTCGAGGATGATTCACCCAGATGTTGATCGCGATCTTAATCACCTTCGCGGCCGCGGCGGCAGCTCCCTTTTTATTTAAGGCGGTCGGCCGCGCGGCCGGCCTTCTGCTTGCCCTCGTTCCGGCAGGTCTCACGGCGTACTACGCGTCGCTGCTCCCCCGCGTCCTCGCGGGCGATATTCCCCAGACCCAAACCCCGTGGTTCACTTCTTTGGGCATTGAT
>JAGOUK010000169.1 GCA_018061225.1 Candidatus Omnitrophota bacterium
ATCGTCATGCTCATATCAGGCCTGCTTCATCGATTTGGAAACGCGGATCTGGATCACCGATACGATGAGCAGCACGACACCGAAGACGACGCCCATGGCGCAGGCGTAGCCGAAGCGGCCGGCGCCGGTCATTTCGGAGATCATGCGGGAGATGGGAACCTCGGTGTGATAACCAGGTCCGCCGCCGGTGGTCGAGACGATGATGTCGTAAATCTGCATCGTACCTAAGACAGTGAGGACCGAAACAAGGATAAAGACCGGGATCATGAGCGGAGCGGTCACGTTCATAAAGGTGTGCCAGGCATTGGCGCCGTCAACTTTGGCGGCTTCATAAAGTTCGCGCGGGATGCTCTGAAGTCCCGCGAGAAGCACGATGAAGCCCCAACCAAAGCCCTTCCACATGTGAATCACAGCCACGGCATAAAGCGCCGTGTTGCCGTCGGCCAGCCACGCGCGCTTGAGATGTCCGAGCCGCAAGAATTCGAGCAAATGGTTAAAAAGTCCGTAATTGCCGTCATAAATCCACTGCCAGATCAAACCCACGACAATGCCCGAAAGCACCGGCGGGATATAAAAAATAACGCGGTATACATTGCCAAACCGGATGTCACGGTCACAGGCCAGCGCCAGCGAAAGCGCCAGGGAGTTCTGCACCACGAGCGCCAGCACCGTGATGATGAGCGCGTTCTTCATCGATCCCCAGAACACCGGATTGTTGAAGAGAATGTCCGTGATATTTCCGAAGCCCACGAACAGCTTGTCGGGAGAAATACCGTCAAATTCGAAGGCTGACAGATGAAAAACTTTAAGGAAGGGATAAGCGCTGAAGACGGCGAAAAGGACTACTGCTGGAAGGACGAAGGCGTAATTGCCGAAGATCTCGCGGGCTTTGTACCGGTTCATTTGTTCCGGCCCATCTCGCGTTCCTTCGCCGACTGAACCTCCTGGGCGACCTGCTCGGGAGATTTTTCTCCGATCAGAATGGACTGAATGCCTTTGGACCAGGCTTCCAGCACCCGGTGATCTTCATGCACCGGATAAACGTTGGGATGGGTGGTGCTATCGATGTCATCAGCAAATTGCGCGAGGATCGGCGAAAGGTCTTTTAGGCTGTTGCGGTTGGCCGGCAGATTATTGGTCACATTGGCGAGGTAGCTCTGCTGATCCGCTTCGGCCAGCCACTTGAGGAATTCGATGGCCTGGGACTTCCTGGCCGAACGGGCGTTGACCATGAAGCTCGAGCCCGCGCCGCCCCAAATCTTGAGGGAGCGGGTCGCGCTCACCTGCGGCGGGAGAAAAGCGCCGTAATTTAGGCTGGGGTTCATTCCTTTATAGACGTTGACGCACCAGGAACCGTTGAAGGCCATGGCAGCCCGTCCGTTGGCGAAGGTCTGCTCGGCGGTCTTATTCACCATGGTGACGGCGCCCGGAATAATGACGCCTTCATCTGCCATTTCTTTGAAGAGTGAGAGCACTTGCACCCAGTCGGGGTCAGTGTATTTGACCTTACCGCGGTAAGTGTCGAAGAATTTGTCTTCGCCCATGATATTCATCGCCCAGTTGGACGAGAGGGCATCGAGCATCCAAATCTCACCAAATCCGCTCACGAGTGGCGGGATACCGGCGTCTTGCAGTGCGCGGGAGGCGGCCATGAATTCCTGCCAAGTACGCGGCGGGGCTTCCGGATCGAGCTCGGCTTTGGCAAAAAGGTCCTTGTTGTAGACAAATTGAATAGTGGACATGTCGAGCGGCATGCCGTAAACGCCCGGCATCACTCCGTAGCTGTTGCCCGCCTTAAACTGATTGACCTCAAAGGCCTTATCAAAGAGCCGTTCGCGCCACGACCCCTTAGCATCGGGTGCCAACGCATCCGAAAGATCGGCGACAAAACCGGATTTGATGTAGCTGGCAAGGTCGCGGGATTCACCCAGCACACCAAAAACGTCAGGGAGCGTGTTGGTTTGGGCGGCGGCTTTTACTTTTTGGGAATAAGATTCGGAGGGGGCGTACAGATCAAACTTAACGTGAGTGCCGGTCTCGGCTTCGTACTTTTTGGCCAGCTCAATAAATGCATTCTCGCGGTCACTCATCCAATGCCACACCGTGATGGTGGTGGCGGGATTGTGCCCGTCGGACGGCTTGTTCGCGCATCCGCTTACTATTAAGGAAGCTGCTAGGATCGGCAGTATTAGGTGTTTATTCATACCAACTTTTAACAGGCGTTGAGAAAAGTGATTCCGAAAAGTCTATCACATGGAACAAACGCAAGCAACAAATGGTTTTTACACAGCGGAGTTAAAAAGGTTGGGGCGGTTCAGCGCCGATCCTTTGGGATTCTAAATCTGCGATGATTTAAGTTTCACAAATCCAGCCCTCATGTATCACCGTCCTCGCAATCCGCTCATGCAGCCCAACGTCTGAACGAAATGTCACAGCCTTTCTTTCTTCTACTGGTTTAGACGAACGGCGATCTCGCCGGGTTTAGCTATTGTATATTTTGGGTCGTCTTACCTTAGATTCACATAGTGGCGATGCGATGCAGGTGCTCAGCGATAAAGGTCTGGTATTTGACGCCGTGTTTGGCTGCCTTTGCCTTGAGGAGCTGGAGGTCGCCGTTGTTGATCCGGAGACTCAGAACAGCATTCTTCTTCCGCTCTGCGATCTTCCGAGCGATTGCCTCACCGATCTGTTCGTCCACTTCTCTGGAAACGGGAACCCACTCCCCTCTCCCGATTTCCGCCTCGAGGCGCTTCTCGTAGGCGGTCAACTTCATCCGTTTCATGACAATTCTCCTCTGGCGAACATGGCTGTGTACTTACGGCTCTGGTACATCGTTTTAAAGAAAATCGTATCGCTGCTAACGACACTCGGAACGACCCAAACACGACCCTGATTCTCATACATAATCATAATTTGGTTTGATCGGCTTGGGTGTCTGACCGTCGTCAATCGATTCATTCCGAATAGATCGCCAAACCCTCTGCCTCGCGTTCGTCTCAAAGCTTGATCCTTCCGCGGGTCCCACTCAACCTGTTTGTACGACCCGTCTAAGTATAACAGTTTGTTCATACATTTGTACACTCTTCTTGCACGTCGTCATACACGTTTGTCATATAGGTCTATCCCCCTACTTATATAGACGTTCGGCGGGGCTGGATTTATTTAGATCGGGTGGGATTCGAG
>JAGOUK010000170.1 GCA_018061225.1 Candidatus Omnitrophota bacterium
ATGAATGGCTGCCGATCGGCGGCCACGTTGAGCTCAACGAGGATCCGGAGCAGGCGCTTCACCGGGAAGTCCGCGAAGAGTGCGGGTTGCCGATACGCCTGCTTCAAACGGCCCCGGCGATCGCGCACCCGGGCGTCAAACCCATTCCCGCGCCCGCGTACATGGACGTGCACCGCACTCACGGCAAACATCGGCACATTGCTTTTGTGTATTTTGCGGTCAGCCGTACGGACCGGGCGCGGCTTCTTGAGCGGGAGCATCACAGTCTCAAGTGGTTTTCTTTGCGGGATCTTTCGGACCCCCGGTATCGGGTGACTCCATCCATTCAGTTTTATTGCCGCAAGGCCGTCCAAGCTGCGGCCAAAGCCGGTCGCTCATCAGTTAGCCGTACATCGCGCCGCCCATCACGCCGGTCATCGTGAAAATTCCGTACAAATTCATCGCGCTTCTTCTGTTGATCGTTGCCGGGATCACGCTCACGCAGTGGGGGCCGGCGGCACATTACTTTCATGGAGAGCAGCTTCGCGCTTTTGTTGAAGTGTGCCGGGGGTCGGGCTGGGGAGTCGTCGTTTTTATTCTGATTTTTATGGCGGGAAGCATGATGGCGCTGCCATCGGTGGGATTCAGTCTTTTAGGCGGGGTGGTGTTTGGATTTTGGCCGGGAGTCGCCTACAACCTCGTCGGATGCAATCTGGGCGCGCTCGCGGCGTTCGGCGTCGCGCGCGCTTTGGGCCGTGACACCGTGCGTTCCTGGATTCAGAGTGATAAACTACTCCGATTAGAAAACGCCGTTGAGCGTCACGGATATCCCGTGATCGTCGCGTTCCGCATCCTGCCGATACTGCCGTTCAACGCCGTTAATTTTGGATCGGCGCTGCTGCGTATCCGCTTTAGGGATTACCTGGCGGGCACGCTGGTCGGGACTTTTCCGGCCACGGTGTTGTTCACGTATTACGCGACGGTGCCGGGCGGCGGGCGCAATTGGGCGCTCGAAGCGGCTGTCGTGGGCGTGGCTGTGGCGGCAATCGGCGGTTCGTGGTGGATACTTAATAAAGCCCTTATTAAAAAGAATATTGAAAGACAATCGTGAGCGAATCTTCGACCGATAAAAAATTTCCGCAAGGCTTCTTATGGGGAGCCGCGACTTCTTCGCATCAGATCGAAGGGGATAACAAGCTTAGTGATTGGTGGCAGTGGGAGTTAGACGGCCGCACGACGGACAAGTCGGGCGCGGCCTGTGACAGCTATCACCGTTACCCGGAAGATTTTGAAATCGCCAAGTCGATGGGGCATAACGCGCATCGGTTTTCCATCGAGTGGAGCCGCGTGCAGCCCGAAGAGGGGCGTTGGGACGAGGACGCGCTGAGGCATTATCAGGGTGTGATCCGTTCGCTGAAGGAGCGGGGACTCGAGCCAATGGTTACGCTGCATCACTTCACGCTTCCGGTCTGGCTGTCCCGCGCCGGCGGCTTCGAGCATCCCAAATTTCCGGAATACTTTGAGGCCTACACTAGAGTGATGGTTCGGGCGCTAGGTCCAGATATCCGTTTTTGGATCACGTTCAACGAGCTCAATGTCATGACCTACAAAGGTTACCTGGAAGGCGAATGGCCGCCGGGTAAACGTTCTGTGCGTTCCGCGTGGCGGGCCGCGACACAGTTGGTCCGTGCGGCCTACCGCGCTTACAGCGCGATTCACGAAGAATACAAAAAATACGCGTGGCCGGTCTGCCGCGTTGGTGTCGCGCAGCATCTCCTCTGTGTGGACCCATCGAATCCTGCATCCGCCGCGGACCGCCGGGCGGCTTCGATGCGCGCGTTCTACAACAACGATCTTTTTTTGCGTCTTCTGATGGGCAAGCCCGACGATTGGCTTGTCATTCTGGCGGGATGTTCCGGCAAGGGCCGCGCGATGGACTTCATCGGCGTCAATTACTACATGCGGGAACATGTACGCGCTTCCGCCAAAGGACTTTGGTGGGAAAAATATATCGGCGAAGTGGACCGCAAGCATCCGGATTACCTTCAGGGCGACAAGAATGAGCTTGGGTGGGCGATTTACCCCGAGGGGCTGAAGCGCGTGATGCTAGACGCCCATAAAAAGTATGGGCTGCCCATGGCTGTGACTGAGAATGGAATCTGCACCCGGGATGAGGCGCAGCGCTCAAGGTTCATTCTGGATCATTTAACCGCGCTGCATGCGGCCATTGGAGAAGGGGCGGAAGTGCTTGGATTTTTTTATTGGTCGCTGCTCGACAACTTTGAGTGGTCGATCGGATATATGCCCAAATTTGGCCTTGTCGCGGTTGATCCGCAGACGCAAGTCCGAACCCCCAAATCTTCCGTTCCCGCGTACGCTCAGGTTTGCCGATCCAATCAGCTTTGAGAACACTTTTTTCTAAAATCCACCGCTAAATAGAGCCTGTCCGCACCCGCCTTTGCCCGCTAAAACTCCGTATCCCGCCCTTCAAAAATCGTTTGTAATAACCTTGAAAAAGATGTCCTATAGTGTATTCTTGTTATAAGAGAATATAGGAATTGTTAACTAATGACTATTGTGTTCTTCTTGATGCTTGAGCGGGGTAGACCGAATTAACGGTGGGTTTGCGGGGAGTGATTGAGCAGTATGTCGAACGGCCCCTATAAAAGACTTATAACTATCAAGTGGATCGCCGCGGCGACACTGATTTGCTTTGCCGCGCAAGAGACCGCGTTGGCGGCCCCGGGCGTCGCCTCCGCGCCCACTATACCCGCCGCCATGACATCCGTCGCCGCTCTTTCCATCAACCAATTTATTCAACAACCCGCGCAGCTCGATATTCCGTTCAACGCCGTCACGCTTCAGGAGGTTCACGTCGGAACCAGCGGCCGGCTCATCATTCACATCCAGGATGCCCACGCGAATCTGTCAGGACAGCAGTCGCTGGCCAAGGCCGTGGAGCACTTTGCGATTCGGTACGGTCTTAAGCTGGTGCTGGTTGAGGGCGCCGACCGCGATGTGACTTTGGATCCTGTCCGCAAGCTCGCACCGCTTTCGGAGTGGAGCGTCATCGCGCGCCGATTCTTATACGAGGGGATTATCTCCGGTGAAGAATACGTCAACCTTACGACGGAGCTTCCAATAAAGCTCCGCGGGATCGAGTATCAGGATCTGTATGATGAGGCGGTCAAAACG
>JAGOUK010000171.1 GCA_018061225.1 Candidatus Omnitrophota bacterium
CACCGATACAACGTGCTGTCGTTGAGTCAGTACATTGATCTTTTAAAACGAGGCGAGCGTGTTCCGAGAAAAAGCGTCGTCATCACTTTTGATGATGGCTACGACAACAACTTCACCGAAGCGTTTCCCGTGCTCAAAAAGCTTGAGTTTCCGGCCACCATTTTTGTTCAGGTGGACGGTGTCGGCCGGGAGGGATACATGGATTGGGATGACATCACCATTCTTCTGGAGAACGGCATTGAGATCGGAAGTCACACCATGCATCATGGGTTTTTGCCTGATATTTCGGATGAGGCCATGCGTTCGGAGATCTTCGAATCCAAAGCCGCGTTGGAGAGCCGGCTCCAGCGTCCGATCACACTCTTTAGTTATCCGGGCGGAGGGTTTAACGCGAAGGCCAGACAGTTGGTGATCGATGCCGGTTACGAGGGATCCGCCGCCACTCATCCGGGGCCCGACTACCCGGACTTGGACCCTTACGCCTTGAAACGCATCCGAATCAGCCGCACTTCCGACAATCTCTTCGTCTTCTGGCTTCAGCTGAGCGGATTTTATACCCACTATGAGGAATTCAGAGGCTAACCGGGTCCGGCATTTTGCGGATCCGCTCCGACCGCGTTTTTTGGTGATCGGGGTGGATTGGCTTGGCGATGCGCTTTTTATGACGCCGTTATTTCGGGCGTTGAAGCAGCGCTGGCCCGAATCATTCGTGGCGGTCACGACTGCATCCCGCAATCTGGACGTGCTCAGCCGATGCGGTTATGTGGACCAGGTTCGAGCGTACGATGAAGTGCCATTTTTGTTAGGCCTTTCCGAACAGCATCATCTCAAGAAATGGATCAAATCCAACCGCTTTGACACCGCCCTGTTTTTGCATCGTTCTTTTACCCGTGCCTTGGCGGTCCGTCTTGCCGGCGTCCCGCAGAGAATCGGATGGGGCGGCTCCAAAGGAGACCGCTTCATGACTGATTTGCTAAACCCACCTCCGTCAACCGCTCATCGGATTGACCGTTATCTCTCAGTGCTCAAGCCTTTGAATCTTCCGGTGAGCGCCCGAAACCCGGAAGTCCAATCCAAACCCGAAGATGTCCGCGAATGGCGTGAGACGCGCGCTGCTCATACGGGGTGGCAAGAGGGGGACTCATTCGTTGTCCTGCATCCTGGCGGCAATTGGGATCTCAAGCGCTGGCCCGTCGGTCACTTTGCCGAGATCGCCCGGCGCTTTGTTGCCGCCGGCCAAAAAGTGGCGGTTTGCGGCTCGCCCCGCGAGGCCGCGCTCGGAGCAAACATCCAAGAGGCGGGCGCGGCCCAGCCAGGCAGTATTGTTTCTTTTTGCGGCAAAACCAGCTTTGCCGCACTGGTCGGGATGTTGTCGGGGGCCCGGATATTGCTCTCGAATGACTCAGGCCCGCTGCATTTGGCCGCGGCCCTCGGAACGCAAGTCGTGGGCCTGTTCGGTCCAACCCTGGAATCATTGACGGGCCCGGTGACAAATGAAAAATCCCGAGCCGTCAGCAAGGACTTTGGATGTGAGCTGCCCTGCTACTTTACCCGATGCGCCAATCGGGTCTGTCTGGATCGCCTGGCCGTGGATGAAGTATGGGCGGCCGCGAATGATCTTTTGAGCGGGCCGGTGCAGCGATGAGCGGGAGCGCCAAGAATCAGGTTCGCTCTTTTTTATTTGTGAGCTCCTCCAACTTAGGCGACGCGGTGCTGTCATTGCCGGCATTCGCGGCGGCGCTTAGCGCTTTTCCGGGGGCCGAGGCGGATGTGGTCTGCGGCCCTGCCGCCAAAGCTGTTTTTGAAGATGATCCCCGGATCCGCGAAGTGATGGTGGATGTGAAGCGGCCGCTCAGCAGCCGGCTCAAGCTTTTAAAAAAAGTTCATGCCGCCCGTTATGACCGCGTGATCGATCTTCGGGGATCGCTTTATACTTTTTTAGCAAAGCGTCCGGGCGCGTTTTGGGCGGGAAGCGCCTCGCATGCGCGCGACCGCCATCTCAACAAAGTCCAAGCGATCGGCATGAATGTTGAGCCCTTTCGTTTTGGTCCGACGCGGTCCATGGATCCGGGTGCCTTGACCGGACGCACGGCCGTGATTGCTCCCGGCTCCAAGTCATCCACCAAGGAGTGGATGCCGGAGCGTTTCGCGTCGCTTGCCACCCGTCTTATTCAAGAGGATGCCCTGGACGTGGTCTGGATTGGGGATGAGCGTGAACGGCCTCTGATCGATCAGATTAGAGCGCTGATGGGGGAACCGAGCGCAAATCTGGCGGGCAGGATCAGCTGGAAAGAAACCGTGGAACTGATTCGCGGCGCCGCCATCGTGATCACCAACGATTCCGCTCCGCTGCACGCGGCCGACCATATCGGCAAAAAAACTATCGCCATTTTTGGACCCACTTCTCCGGATCGATACGGTCCTCAGCGCTCCGCCGCCGGGATCGTCTACAAAGGAATCGCTTGTTCGCCGTGCGGCGACGCGCAATGCCGGTTTGGACATAGGCGCTGCCTGACCGAAATCTCCGTGGAAGACGTCTACCGCAAAACGCGCGCCCTGCTGGAAGATGAGCCTGAGCGCGAGACTCCCCGTGTTTTGGTGGTCCGGCTCGACCGCATCGGGGACGTGACGCTTTCGTTTCCGGCCGTCGCGGCGATTCGGTCCAAATACCCGAATGCCCGCATCACGTGGCTGGTGCGTCCTCCCGCGGCAGAACTGGCCGCCCGCTGCCCCGATTCGGACGAAGTGATCGAGTACAGTTACGCAAAAGGCGGAGCCCACCACACTCTTGCGGGCTGGCGGGGGCTGGCGGCTCAGCTTAGGCGAAGACGTTTTGACATGGCGTTCATTTTGCATCCGACGGTTCGCGCCCATGTTTTGGCTGCAGTATCGGGAATTCCTTATCGGGCGGGGATCGCGGCCAAGGGCGCGTGGTTTTTGACCCACCGCGTGGCCGATCTTAGACCTCAAGGGTATCAGCACGAAAGCCGCTACGCCCAGGATGTGGTCCGAGCGCTGGGGGTTCCGCAGTCTGATGCGCTGCCGAAGCTGCTGCTCTATCAGGAGGATTACTCACGCGCGGCAGATCTGCTCAGAGCAGCGGGGGCGGATCCGGATCGGCCGTATGTGGTGCTGCACGCGGGATCATCCAGTGTCTCGAAGTGCTGGCCGCG
>JAGOUK010000172.1 GCA_018061225.1 Candidatus Omnitrophota bacterium
GGGAAATGTTTCACTTCATCGGCATCGGCGGAATCGGAATGAGCGCCATCGCTCAAATGATGGCGCGCAAAGGCTACGCGGTCGGCGGTTCGGACGTCGAAGAAAACGCCATGACACGGGCCTTGAGGCAGGAAGGAATCACGGTCGCGATCGGTCATCACGCGAAGAATATCGGGGCCGCTCATTGCGTAGTGTACTCGTCGTCGATACGGCCTGATAATCCCGAGATGCAGGAAGCGCGCCGCAGGGCACTCAAGGTGATGCACCGCTCCGAGGCTCTGGCGCTTCTGTCACAGGGTCTCTGGACGGCGGCCGTGGCGGGAACGCACGGCAAGACAACGACGACGGCCATGCTCGGACGAATTTTTCAGGAGGCGGGCAAATCACCTGCCGTGGTGGTCGGGGCGAGGGTGCCGGAGCTTGGCGGTAACGCCGTGTTTGGCTCCGGTCCCATCATGGTGCTCGAGGCGGACGAAAGTGATTCCTCCTTTTTGGCTTATGAACCGGACGCGATTATTATCACCAATATCGACCGGGATCACCTGGACCACTTCACCGATCTTGATGAGATTTACCGGACTTTTGGGAGCTTCACCCGCCGCCTCAAGCCCGGAGGCAAATGGTTCGGCTGCACCGAATGTCCTCAGACCCGACGGCTGATCGCTGAGGCGGGAGGAATCGGCTATGGTTTTGCCGAAAATGCGGGATATATCGCGGCTCAGACCGAGATCAGCGCCGGGGGCAGCCGTTATGTGATCTGGGGACCCGGCGGAGAGATGGGAGAGATACGGCTGTCGGTCCCGGGGATACACAATGTTTTGAATTCATTGGCCGCCGCCGCGGTCGCGCTCGAAGCGGGCTGTTCATGGGACTCGGTGGTGCGGGCGCTGGAGGCCTTCAGGGGCGCGGCGCGCCGGTTTGATATCAAAGTGCGGACGGAATCCTTTATGCTGGTCGACGATTACGCGCATCACCCGGCGGAGATTCGCATGACGCTGGGAGCCGCTCGCAGTTACGGCAAGCAGAAGATCACCGCGGTGTTTCAGCCCCACAGGTACTCGCGTACCCAGGCGCTTGCCGATGAGTTCGCGGCTGCCTTTGCCGACGCGGATGAGGTGATCATCACGGATGTCTATGCGGCGTCCGAAAGCCCTATTCCCGGAGTGAGCGGAGAACTTTTGGCGCGGCAGATCCGCAGTGAGCGGGGCGGCAATGTCCGGTATGTCGAGCGGACCAAACTTTTGGCGGCGCTTGAGGATAAGGCCATGCGGGAGGGGATGATGATTTGCATGGGCGCGGGAGATATCGGCCGTTTGTGTGAAGAGCTTAAAGGAAAAATCGCTTCATGAGTTGGCATCAGGAAATAGAAAAAGCTTGCGCCGGAAACTGGCTGCGTGAAGAGCCGTTATCGCGTCATACGACAATTCGTGTCGGAGGACCGGCCGAAGCCTGGTATGAGCCGGCGGATGCGGAGTCGCTCGCGCTTGCGGTCCGAATGGCGATTGCCGCGCGAGTGCCTTGGCGCGTGCTTGGCGGAGGGTCCAACGCCCTCGCCGCGGATGAAGGGATACGGGGGCTGGTGATCCATCTGGATCCGAACCGATTTGGCGGGGTCGAAACCCGCGCGGACGGGACGGTGCGGGCCGGCGCCGCGCTGCCCTTGGGATTGCTGCTCAAGCATCTGATCGAATCGGGGTTTGGTGAGTGTGAGTTCTTGTACGGGATTCCGGCGCAGGTCGGCGGTGCCGTGGTGATGAACGCGGGAAGTTCGACGCGCTGGATCGATAAATATTTTGTCGAAGGAACGCGTGTCTGCGCGGACGGCCGCGTCGAGCGGTTCACGCCAACGGACGCGGCATTCGGCTACCGCGGCAGCGCGTTGGTCGGAAGCATTGTCACGGAAGCGGTATTTCGGTTTCCTAAGGTCGACCCGGCAGTGACTCGCGCCAATATTAGCGCGTATCAGGAATACCGGCAGAAGACCCAGGATCTCAAGAACCCCAATTGCGGCTGCATGTTCGCGAATCCGGAAGGCCACTCGGCGGGGCGTCTCATTGAAGAGGCCGGGGTGAAGGGTCAGCGAATCGGCGGGGCGGGAGTGTCGACAATCCACGGAAATTTTGTGATGAATTACGGCGGCGCGACCGCCGCGGATATTTTGGCGGTCATGGACCTTGCCGAAAATGCCGTGAAGGAAAAATTCAACATCCGGCTTCGCCGCGAAATCCGGGTCTGGCAATGATGGAACTCAAAGAAATCAAAATCGCCGTGCTCGCCGGCGGGATCTCGTCCGAACGCGAAATTTCGCTCAGGTCCGGCGCGGCGGTTCACGCGGCATTGCTCGGTAAGGGGTTGGACGCGGTGTTGTTGGATGTGGACGAAAGGGCCGCGCAGATGACAAAGGATGCGGGGGCCGATCTGGCCTTCATCGCCTTGCATGGCGCCTTTGGTGAGGACGGCCGTGTTCAGCAGGCGCTTGAAGACCTGGGCATTCCTTACACGGGCTCTGGTCCTGAAGCCTGCCGTAGAGCGATGGACAAGGAGGTCTCGCGGGAACTTTTTAGGGCCGCGGGACTCGCCGAACCGAGGTGGACCGTTGTGACGGATCTGCGTCAGGGAACCGCGGCCATCCAAGCCACCGGGTTGCCGGCCTTTGTTAAACCCTGCCGCGGCGGGTCATCGATCGGGGTGACTCAGCTCAAGACCGAGGCTCAGTGGTCGTCCGCCTTTGAGTCGGCCCGCGCCGAAGACGCGAGAGTCATGGTCGAATCGAAGATAAAGGGCCGGGAACTGGCGGTGGGTATTTTGGGCGACCATGCGCTGCCGGCGATCGAGATCTGTCCGGCGCGGGAATTTTATGACTTTGAAGCCAAGTATTCGAATTCCGGCACCCAATATATTTTTCCCGAAGATATATCCGCGTCGAGGCTGAAGCGCATTCAAGAAACGGCGTTGCGGGCCCATCAGGCGTTGGGCTGCGAGGGCTTTTCGCGCGTGGATCTGATCATGGATGAAGACACCGATTACGCGCTCGAGGTCAACGCGATTCCGGGGATGACGGCGACCAGCCTTTTGCCCAAACAGGCGCGCCGCGAGGGGATTCAGTTCGAAGACCTTTGTGTTATGATGATTCAACAACGCGTCCGCCGAGGCGGATCGTAA
>JAGOUK010000173.1 GCA_018061225.1 Candidatus Omnitrophota bacterium
GATTCAGTCCGTTCACGCGGCTTTTCATCCCGAGATACAGCATAAAAGTGCTGCAGCCGTAATGCCACTGATCAATCTTCTTGTCCGTCACGTCGGGCCGCGCCGCAGCCGGCACGAACTTTTGGAAGGACGAAGGCAGGTCGCGGTTAGAAACAACCGCGTCGGAGCGGTGCAGCTCTCCGGACTTCAGCCGAATGCCGACGGCACGGCCTTTTTCCATTTGGATGCCCTCGACTTCGGCGCCTAGCGTGATCTCGCCGCCGAGTTCCTTGAAGAGTTTGGCCAATGCCTCGGGCACGGTGTGCAGCCCGCCCATGGGATACCAAACGCCGTAAGTGAATTCGAGATAAGCCAACAGATTGTAAAGCGCGGGGGTGAGCCACGGTGACTGACCCAGATAAAGATTCTGACAGCTCAACGCCGCGGCCACATGCGGTTCCTTAAAATATCCAGCCACATGGTCATACGCGTTGCCCCAGGGTTTGATCCGCAAAAAAGCCGCCGCCGACTCAAGATTGACCATCTCGGCCCAGTGATTGAAGTTTTTTTCGATGAACGTGTAGCGGGAGGCTTCAAACTTTTCGCGCACATCACCGACATACCGCTCAAAGGCTTTGAGTCCGTCAGGCACAAACTTCGTGATCTCAGCCCGAATGGCTTGCGGGTCCGAGCTCATATCAAAGTGCTTGCCGTCAGAAAAAAGGATGCGATAACCGGGTTCGAGACGCTTGAGATTAATGTAGTCGGGAAGCGAACGGCCCGCGGAGCGAAAAAGCCCTTCAAGAACTTCCGGCATCAGAACCAGCGTCGGTCCCATGTCGATCTTGAACCCCGCCTCGTCGACACGGTTGGCCCGTCCGCCGATGCGGTTATTTTTTTCCCAAATATGAACTTGATGACCCTGACGAGCCAGATGAACGCCGCAAGAAAGCCCGGCAAGACCCGCGCCGATGATATTGATCTTCATTAAAATTCCTCTCTAGAAGGGCGTCATTATAACACAATTGCCGCCCGCTCCGAGCCGATGTCCGGGAGAGTTTTAGGCAGTCGTTAAGTGGCGGATCAACGTCGTGTAAACGGGGGCCAACAGCTTGGAGGCAAGGCCGAAGTAGAGGAGAACAAAAATAATGATAAAGCCGTAACGCTCCACAGAAAAATATGCTTTTCTCAAAGCCGGCGGGAGAAAAACTCCGACAACTTTGGACCCGTCCATCGGCGGAATGGGGATCAGATTGAACAGCCCCAGCACGGTGTTCATGATCACCCCATAAAACGCGACCGCTTTGGGCGCGCTTCCCGCGGGCGCGAGCTTAAACACAAGCGCGCACAAGGCCGCGAGGATAAAGTTCATGAGAGGCCCGGCCGCGCTCACCAGGGCGATGCCGATTCGGGGATTCTTAAAATAGCGCGGGTCGAACGGCACCGGCTTGGCCCAGCCCAAAAGGGCCGGTGACTTGACCAGGACCAGGATCAGCGGCAATAGAATCGTGCCGACCGGGTCAATATGCCGCAAAGGGTTGAGCGTCAGCCGCTTCTGATCTCTGGCGGTGGGGTCACCGAGCAAAAAAGCGACCGCTCCATGGGCGATCTCGTGGAGGATGATCGAGTAGGCTAACAACAGAACCACAAAAATGAGAATAAGCATGTCTCAGTGTACCGTTTTTGGGTCCGGCGGTTCAGGTATTTTGGGAATTTGGCGGGGAGAAAAGAAAGGTGCCGCGAACCAAAACGGGTGGTTAAACCCGTGTTACGCAGCGTGTGTACTGCCTGGCCGGCTTATCGGGATTGTTCTTGTCGTAAGAGCCGAGGTAGCCGGTCTTAAAATTGAAAGTCCAGGCCTTGGTGCCGGGATAAAAGGGGGTTTGTGACCAATACGCCGCGCCTTCCGATGAGAAAAACCCGGTGTTAATGCGGGGGTTCTTAAAGCGGCTGTTGTAAATGGATTTGAGCTCGTCGATTCTTGGCAGATGCCAAACTTTGGGGCCCAAGCCCGCGAGGATAAGATTATCGCAGGCATCCTCGGCTTCCGAATAAGTTTTTTGGCCTGATAACTCCGGTATGGCGGACGGGTTCTGCACCCAGGTGAGGCCCGTGTAAGTATCCTTGACGGTTCCGTCACCGGGAGCAATCAGCTGCTCCTCCGCCGTCGCGGTCACGGACACGGCCAAGAGCCCCATAAGGGCTAGAAAGGCAAAAGAACGTTTAATATGGTTTTGAATCGTCATAGCTTGAATAGTATTAATCACTTTCGCGTTAATTGCAAGCTTCTCGACGGGTGCTATAATGCCCTCACCAACTGAGGAGATTTTATGAATTTACGACAGGTGCAAGCCGAACAGGGTGAATGGTCCAAGCGTAATTTTGATAACCGCAAACCGTATATGCCGATCCTTGGCGCGGCGGAAGAAGTCGGCGAGCTGTCACATGCTTTTCTCAAAATGGAGCAGGGTATCCGCGGCAAACGCGAAGAACATATCGCGAACATGAAAGACGCGGTCGGCGACTGCGTGATTTTTTTGATGGACCTGTGCAATCAGATGGATTGGGACATCGAAGAGATCGTCGACACCACCTGGAATCAGGTGAAGCAGCGCGACTGGAAGAAAAATTCTCACGCCGGCGTCGCTCCGTCAGAAACCAAAAGCTAAGCCGCCCGCATGAACGTTGCTATTCTTGGAGCGTCGGATAAAACGGACCGTTATTCGTATCTGGCGCTCAAGGCCCTGCTCGAGCACGGCCACCTGCCGATCCCGGTGCATCCCAAACTCACATCCGTTGAGGGCATCCCCGTCTTCTCTTCACTGGATGCCGTGAACGTTCCGGTCGACACACTCACCGTCTACGTCTCCCCAGAAATATCCTCCGCGTCCGAAGCCCAGATCCTCGCCTTCCCCGCGCGCCGCGTCATCTTCAACCCCGGCACCGAGAATCCGGCGCTCATCGCCAAGCTCCGCGCCGCGGGCCGCCTCGTCCTCGAAGCCTGCACCCTAGTCCTCCTCAAAACAAATCAGTTCTAACCCATTCCGTCCGACGAGGACACACTGTCTTCGCCGGACGTGAGTAGGTTAAATTATTTGGTGGCGTCGGGGTCGAGCTTGAGGGCTACGGTGTTGATGCAGTAGCGTTTGCCGCTCGGGGGCGGGCCGTCGGGGAAGAC
>JAGOUK010000174.1 GCA_018061225.1 Candidatus Omnitrophota bacterium
TCGCCCGATTGGGCACCCGCCCCGCCGGCCGCCTTGAGCAGCGTCTCGAGCTCTCCATGGTCAAACCAGATGCCGTCCTGTTTGGGACACTCATCCAGCACGACTCCCCCCGCCCAATCCGCGCGCCCGCGCTTCATCCGCGCCAAACAGGCCGGGCACCGACGGCCCTTATCATGGCCGGCCGCGGCCTCAGGCGTGAGCTTGGCCAAAAGCCCCGCGGCCGTCGCGGCATCCTCGTGCAAAAGTTCCAACTCACCGCGATCCAGCCAAACACCGCGGCACCCGGCACACCAATCAACTTCAACACCGTTGAGCTCCAGCGCGGCAAGCGTTTCGTTTTTGCAAGCAGGGCAGTTCATTGGGGTATTTTACAATTTTTTAGGGCTTCAAAAAACGAGCGGCTGAGCGCGCGGCGACGGTGCCGCTGGACCAGGCCCACTGGAAGTTAAAGCCGCCGATGCGGCCGTCGACATCGACAATCTCGCCGGCAAAGAAGAGGCCCGGCTGCAGCTTGGACGCGAGCGTGGTCCGCCCGATCTCGGCGAGATCCACGCCGCCGGCCGTCACCTCGGCTTTTTCGTAGCCCATATCGCCGTTCACCGCCAGATGGGAGCGGAACATCGCGGCGAGCAGCTTGAGCCGGTCTTCTTTTTTAAGGTAAGAAAGCATCCGCTCCGGTTCGATGCCGGTTTTAAAAAGCAGCACGTCTGCCAGCCGGGCCGGCAGCACGCGGCTCAGCCATCCGCTCACGGTGCGCTTGCCGCCCAAGCCCGCCGCCAGCCGCAGGTCTTCGGTCGCGTCTTCTTCTTTGTCATTTGGAAAAAAGCACGCCTCCACCCGCGCGCCCTTGGCTCGGTTGGCCCTGATCCAATGCCGGCTCAGGTCCAAAGCGGCAGGGCCGCTGAAGCCAAAGTGCGTAAAAAGAAAGGAGTCGGTCGTCTCATAGACTTTTTTGCCGGCCAGCCACAGAGAAAGCCGCGCGGGGACGGTCACGCCCGAGAGCGACTTCCAGTCGGCGTCATTGGTTAGAAGCGGTGTGAGCGACGCGGTCGTGGAAACCAGCGTGTGACCGAAGCTCTGCGCGATCCGGTAGCCGGTGCCGTCCGAACCGGTTGACGGGAACGATAGGCCGCCCGTCGTGAGGACCACCGCGCGTGCGGTGAAGTTTTCTGTACCGGAAAAAAGGGTGAAGATTCCCCCTTCCTGGGCAACGCGGAGAATTTTTCTCCCCGTAACAAGCCTCACACCCGCCTGTTTCGCGCGGGCGGTCAGCGCGTCGAGCACGTCCTGCGCGCGGTCGGACAACGGGAAGTATTTGCCCGTCGGCTCGAGCTTGAGCGGCACGCCCAGCTCCTCAAAAAACGCAATCGTCTCTTCAGCGGTATAGGCCTTGAGCGCCGCGCGAACCGTGTGAGGAGCGCCGGTGCTGTAATCTTTTTCGGTCACGGCGCGGTTGGTGACATTGCAGCGCGTGCCGCCGGACATGAGGATCTTGGCGCCGATTTTCTCCCGGCCGTCGAGGAGGAGGACGCTGAGACCCAGGCCGGCAGCCTGAATGGCGGTCATGAGCCCGGCAGCGCCGGCGCCGACGACGGCGAGGTCTGCGATTTGTTGTGTATCCTGCGTGTTCATAGTCTGCTATTCTAGCAGGCATGAAGCCGCTTCCCATCAACAAACCTATTCCTCTCATGGAGTTCCTCCGCGAGTCCTTCCCGGACCTGACGCGGACGGAAGTGAAGCGCTTTCTCAAGTTTGAGTCCGTGATCGTGAACGGGCGTCCGCAGACGAAATTTGATTTTCGCTTAAAGCCGGGCGATGACGTGCGCGTCCTGACTAAGGGAGAGTCGCGCGGCTTGAGCGGCATGGGGAACGCTCATATCGTTTTTGAGGACGAGCATATCTTGGTCGCCGACAAGCCGCCCGGGCTGCTCACCGTCGCGACGGATAAGGAAAGGGAGAAAACGCTTTATTTTAGACTGATGCATTATCAGCGCGAAAAGTCAAAAGGCCGCGAGCGGATTTTCATCGTCCACCGCCTGGACCGTGAAGTCTCAGGGCTCTTGATCTTTGCAAAAACTGAAGAAGTGAAGCTCAAGCTTCAAAAAAATTGGCCGCGCTTCGAAAAATTCTACACCGCGGTCGTGGAAGGCACTCCCCCGGACCCGGAAGGCACCGTTCAAAGCTTTTTGAATGAGGATGCTTTGGGCAATGTCACGAGCTCAGATCGTCCGTCCCGCGACGGCCGCGAAGCCGTCACCCATTACCGCGTGGTCGGCTCCTCGCGCGGCCGATCGGTTCTCGAGATCTCCATCGAAACGGGCCGCAAGCATCAGATCCGGGTTCATATGGCCGATCTTGGCTGCCCGATCGCCGGCGATGACCGCTATGGCGCTCAGACCGACCCCTTCCGCCGCCTCGCCCTTCACGCAACCGAACTTAGAATCCTTCACCCCGTCACCGGCAAGCCCGCTATCTTCAAACGTCCGGCCAAGTTTTAAGCGGAAATCAGCGCGGCGGTCACAGCGAGCAGCTGTGACTCCAAATCCGCCGGCCTCAGATCGGATGGGACAGAAAATTCGATGACGAGGTTCATGTTTCCGGGAGCGGACGGATCCCGCATCGCACGGATTCCGTTGATCTTCGGGACTTTGGATCCAAACGCAGCGCGCAGCACCAGATCTGCGTCATGCGCGAATTTTTCCAGATCCCCCGCCTTCCACGCTCCGTCTTCCCCGCGCTGTAGATTCATTTGAAGTAATGCGCCTAGTATCGCGACGATCGGCAAGTTTGGCAGACCCGAGCCCTCCGCGACGGAGATGGTGGCGGTTTCGTTCAGCGCCGCAACCTCAGATGCGGGCAGCCGGCTCAGATGGTCTGATGATCCAATGAACACACGATGGGCATAGGCGTCTCCCAGACGGACCAAGTCTTCCGGCTTGCCGTATCGGACATCCAGAATGATATTTTTTCCTGAAGCCGCACCCATTTGCTCATTGATTGCCTTTATCATGCTTTGGTATGCAGCGTCAGCCCCGAACGCTTCATCCACCAGAACCAGCACCTTGGCATTTTGGATATCTTTCAACAAGTGCTGCAGTCTATTCGTTAACTGATGTGACGGC
>JAGOUK010000175.1 GCA_018061225.1 Candidatus Omnitrophota bacterium
TCGGAGAGAGGCGAAAAGCTTTCTTTTTGGCAGCGGGTGTGGGCATCCTACGACCTCAGCGACTGACGCTCGTTCATCTGGCGGACCTGCTCAGCTTCTGCCGATTTAGAGGTCTCCGATGCTTTTCTTTCTTTTTCGATTGCAGCCTCTTTCGCGATACTCCAGGGAGTTGCATCCATTTTTTCACCGCGATGATCGGGGACCGGATTCTTCTCACCTCGAACCTTATAAACATCCACCACGCCGTCAAAATCGGTATCTGCTTCCCGCCATGTGTAAACGTGACGGCTAATCTTTAACGTTCTGTCATATACAAAATCTGTCACCTGCCGCTCATCCACGCGACCATCGTAGTTTAGATCCTTTTCTTTTAGGATCATCATGCCGCGGATGGGATGCTTCCAATAGTCTGGTCTACCATCCTGGTTAGTATCGCTGGCGATCAGCACACGGACACCGCTTTCATTGTAGGTGACCCAATGATCCGGCTTCCCATCCTTACTCTGATCGACAGCGACGGTCTGGCCGGCCAACTCGGGATTCGCGGCGAGTGCGGTGGTTGAGGTCATCATTTGAAGCAGGCCGTTCGCAACGATCGCCAATCCAAATGTCTTCAGTGTCTTTTCGATCATCATAAGCTCCCTCCGTTTCTAAAAAAAGTTGTGAGGTCATCATATCCGCCCATTGCTTTGCCGTCCACGAAGATTTGGGGAACCGTCGTGCGTCCCCCTGATTTTTGGACCAGCTCTTCCCGGGCCGCGTCATCCCCGGTGACATCCACCTCACGAAACGCAATTCCTTTCGATCTCAGAAGATCCTTAGCCGACCGGCAATATGGGCAATAATCGGTGCTGTACACCACGATGTCTTTAGCTGTTGGCTGATTCAATGGTTCCGCTCCATATTTCCCGAAGTTTAAAATATGCCTGGCGAAGCTGCCTCATGTAGGGACTGTGCTTGCCGTCGCCTTGGCCGACGAGCCCATACCACTCCTCATGAGCCCAGCCATCCCGGTAAGGAAACACCATATCGCCGACCGTCGACTGACGCCACTGGGGGTTTGAGCCCGTATCGCGGCCAGATTTCCACCATTCATCCATCCACTCAAAGACAATCCCGCCGATAACATTTCCCTCT
The DNA here is from genome assembly GCA_018061225.1 of Candidatus Omnitrophota bacterium. GTDB lineage: Bacteria > Omnitrophota > Gorgyraeia > 2-02-FULL-51-18 > JAGOUK01 > JAGOUK01. Next base: position 1,138 of record JAGOUK010000175.1, read on the forward strand.
CCGCGCCGCCCGGCCATATGGATTTTCATATCTATCCAATTCCCTCGAATGTAGTCGGCCTGGGCCTCCTCATCGGGACCCACGCCTTGCGCGTAGGCATCACACCCCCATTCTGTGAACATCAGCGGCCGATCATAAAAAAATTTGGTCTGCTGCACCACACTCCCCATTGAATATTCCCCGGCATAGGAATTGGCGCCATAAATATCGACAGCCGGGGCCTCTTTAGCCAGTTCCTTGAGGCCTTCGTATCCTAGATTACCGACCGCGACCGGATGATCCGGATCGATGCGGTGAATCATTTCCGCGATTTCGTTCACGAAGCGGGCGTACTCCTGGGGCTTTTTATCAGCGTTCGTGCGGGTGTGCGGATGCTGATTTTCATTTCCGAGAAGCCACATCAGAACATACGGCTCATTCTTGTGATCGCGCACCATGTCTTCCACGGATCGGCGCATTTTCTCTCTTTGATCAGGGTCAGTATAATCCGTGCCCTTGTCCCAGTCAGCCCCAGACCCGATGGTGTACGCGCCAAAGAAGTCACCCATCACAAAGAAAATCCCATAATCCTCATTGAGCTGCCGCATCAAATCCTTGTTGTACCCGGCGGGATCGTAGCCGCCGCCCGGACGCTGGCCGTGATACACGCGAATGGCGTTGAATCCGGCCGTCTTGAGCAGCTGCGCGTCACCGATCACGAATTCGTTCGGGTCCTGGATATTGTTGCGGTTAATATCGACCCAGGAGTCAAACATGCCGTCGTTCAATCCGTTGTGGTTGTCATCGACGGTCATCCAGGGGCGAAGCGTCCCGACATGCGGCGACTCCCCGATCTTAGTGTTGTCGTACGTGACGCCCTTAACAATGAACGGCCGGCCGTCGACCCTGAGCTGCCAATGACCGTTTTGAAATTTGACCGCTCGAACACGGCCGTTGCCCCGGCTCTCAATCACCCTCTGTGTGCGCAGACTTTTTAGGGAGACGTGTTTCTTGCGGAAGGTGCCGGGCCAGACTTTTACATGGTCTTTGCCGGGATTCTTGCCGGGAGCGCGAACCACATCGACCAGGGCATTTTCGAGCTGAATCCCCAAATCCGGGTGCTCTGCGCATAATCGCCGAATCCTGGAGATCGCCTCCGGCGCAATATACCAATAAAATGCTCCATCCGAATTCCATGCCACCGAACGGGGAAAGTGGATGACCGCCGCGTAGTAGGCCTTGATCGCAGGCTTCACGAGTCCGGCGCGGCGCAGATTCTCGGCGACATAAAAAAGCTTCACCCCTTCGTCCATGTCCGATGCCATGCTCCAGGCGTAAAAGGCCTCTTCAGGATTTTTATTGAGGTAGTCCCATGGGCTCGCCTTTGGCGAGCGGGATGATTCGAAGCGTTTGAATCGCGGGCTCGCGGACAGATCATAATTGGGATAAATTCCGGCGCCAACGGCAAGGGCGAGACCCGATGAATCGGTGATCTCGTATTTGTATTGTTCGGAGCCTATATTTGAGAATTTGCCGTAGCGCGCGTAATCAACCGGAAACTCAATTCCGCTAAACGGCAGCTCAAAAATCGGCGCCGGGAGTGCGTTGAGATCGGCGCCGGACACAGCAACGAGAAGGGCTGTCAGGGTTACGGCCTTCGCAAGCCTCACTCAGCCACCGTGACCAACCCGGCCTTCATGGATCGCTCAATAGCCCTGGCCTGCTCATCCGCGCGCGCGGCATCCGCTTCTCTACCGGCAGCATGATAAAACTCACGCAGCTTGTAAAGAAGGTTGAGACGGTCTTCCGGAGACGCCGTGTCCCCCGCCCGATTTAGCAGCTCCTTGGCCATATCATAAGAAGATTCGGCTTCAACGAGGTCGCGATCCTGCAGGGCGAGATCTCCGTTCAACGAGTAGGTTTGGGCCAGCTTCAGAAGCGGCTGATGCGCGGACGTCTTAGCGCCATCCAACGCCCGCTTCAACTCGACCCGCGCCGCAT
>JAGOUK010000176.1 GCA_018061225.1 Candidatus Omnitrophota bacterium
ATCCGGCCACCGCGATGGGGCCGATGGTCACAACGACGACAGATCTTTTTAGTATCACGGTTTATTTTTTACTCGCGCTCCTTCTCTTAATGAGGGTTTAAGGTTATGACATCTGATTCCGTCTCAGCCTCCGCTTCAGAAACACTTTTTCCATTCGCCTCGTTTGAGCCTAAATGGCAAAAACGCTGGCTGGACGAAAAGCCGTTTGCCGCCGTCAATCCTGTTTTGGGACAGCCGGCTGACCCCTCCAAAAAATATTACATTCTCGACATGTTTCCGTATCCGTCCGGCGCCGGCCTGCATGTCGGCCATCCCGAAGGCTACACCGCGACCGACATCCTCGCCCGCTACAAACGGATGCGGGGATTCAGCGTTCTGCACCCGATGGGTTGGGACGCGTTCGGTCTGCCGGCCGAGCAGTACGCGATTCAAACCGGCACGCATCCGAAGGTCACCACTCAGAAGAACGTAGATAATTTTCGCGCGCAGATCCGCCGCCTGGGCTTCAGTTACGACTGGGACCGCGAAATCGACACGACGGATCCGTCTTATGTGCGCTGGACGCAATGGATTTTTTTGCAGCTGTACAACAAAGGTCTCGCGTACGAGAGCTCGGCGCCGGTTTGGTGGTGCGAGGCGCTCGGCGCGGTGCTGGCCAATGAAGAAGTGGTCGACGGCAAAAGCGAGCGGGGGAATCACCCGGTCGAACGCCGGCCGCTGCGGCAATGGATGCTCCGCATCACCGCCTATGCCGACCGCCTGCTGGAAGACCTCGACTCCGTCGACTGGACACCCGCGATCAAGGACATGCAGCGCAACTGGATCGGCAAATCGGTCGGCGCCGAAGTGGACTTCCGAGTCAGCGGCGGCGCGGCGGACGGCAAGGCTCTGCGCGTCTTCACGACGCGTCCCGACACCTTGTTTGGAGCCACGTACATGGTTCTGGCGCCGGAGCACGCCTTTGTATCGGACGTGACGACGCCTGACCGTCTCAAAGAAGTCGAAGCCTATCGCGAGACCGCTTCGAAGAAAAGCGAGCTTGAGCGCACGGACCTGGCCAAGGACAAAAGCGGTGTGTTCACCGGCGGATACGCGCTGAATCCCGTGAACGGCGCCAAGATCCCGATCTGGATCGCCGATTATGTGATGGCCAGCTACGGCACCGGGGCCATCATGGCCGTGCCCGCTCATGATGAGCGCGACTTCGAGTTCGCGAAAAAATATTCAATTCCCGTGATCTGTGTCGTGAGAAAAGTTGCCGGTGAATCCATGGCCTCGGTAGACGATGCGAGGAAGGATCAGTATAACGAACCAGAGCTTCCTTTTTCTCAGGAAGGTTTTTGTATCAATAGCGGATTTTTGAACAATCTACACACCAAAGATGCCAAGGCCAAGGTCATCGCCTGGCTCGAGGAAAAAGATCTCGGCAAAAAGGCCGTCAATTACAAGCTTCGTGACTGGCTGTTTTCGCGTCAGCGGTACTGGGGAGAACCCATCCCGCTCGTCCATTGTGCCAAGTGCGGCATCGTGCCGCTTCCGGAGAGCGCGCTGCCGCTGCTCTTGCCTGAGATGACGGACTTCAAACCGGCCGGCACGGCCGAGCCGCCGCTGGCGAAGGCGTCGGACTGGGTGAACACTTCATGTTCCAAATGTTCCGGTCCCGCCAAGCGCGAAACCAACACCATGCCGCAATGGGCCGGCTCCTGTTGGTATTACCTGCGCTACATTGACCCCAAAAATTCCAAACAATTTGTCGCGCCGGATCTCGAGAAGTTTTGGATGAATGTCGACCTCTATGTCGGCGGCGCCGAGCACGCGGTGCTGCATCTCTTGTACTCGCGGTTCTGGCACAAGGTGCTTTATGATCTCGGTCATGTCTCGACCAAGGAGCCGTTTCAGCGCCTGGTGAATCAGGGGATGATACTTGGCGAAGACGGGCAAAAGATGTCCAAGTCGCGCGGCAATGTCGTGAACCCGGACGATGTCATCGGCGCTCAAGGGGCCGACAGCATGCGCTTATTTGAGATGTTCATGGGACCGCTCGAGCAGTCCAAAGCCTGGTCGGCGACCGGTGTTCAGGGTGTGTACCGCTTCCTGGGCCGGGTGTGGCGGCTTTTTGTGGATGAGTCCGGAGCCATCAAGCCCGACATCCAAGACAAACCCATGGACGCTAAGCAAAAGCGTCTGATTCATCAGCTGATCCAAAAGGTAACGCAGGACTTGGAGCGCATGTCTTTCAACACGGCCATCAGCGCGTTCATGGTTTTTTCTAACGAAATCTCCAAGGAGACGGTGAAGTCGCGTGAAGCGATGGAGTTGTTCGTGAAGCTTTTTTCTCCGCTCGCGCCCCATATGGCTGAAGAGCTGTGGGAAAAGCTCGGTCACGCGACGCTGGTGTGCCGCGAAACTTGGCCTGATCATGATCCGGCGCTCCTGGTCGAAACCACGCTTGAGATCCCGGTGCAAATCAACGGACGGCTACGGACCAAGCTTCAAGTCGCTGCCGATATTTCGGCCGATGATCTCAAGGCTTTGGCGCTGGGGGATGCGGTGGTCGTGCAGGCGCTTGCCGGCGCGGCTCCTCAGCGCGTGGTCGTCGTTCCCAGGCGGCTGATCAACATCGTCGTCTGACCTCGCCTTGAATGAGGCAAATTTGAAGCTATGATAGAATTGAACAAAATAGAAATCCGAGTGATCGTTCTGGTACTGGCCGCGGTGCTTGCCGTCGCGGTGATACGGTGGAAGCAGGCGGATTCGGCTCGGGTGGAGTTGAAGGTTATCTCGGAGGAGGCGGCTCATGTACAACGGTAAACGCGTGATCGTGTTGGATCTGGAAACCCAAAAGGGCTTCCATGAGATCGACCGGTCCAAGCTGCATCTGCTCAAGATCTCAACTTGCGGTATTTACGACTCCTACGACGACCAATATCACGCTTACGAAGAAAACGAACTCCACAAACTCGAGCAGCGCCTCAAGCTCGCGGACGTTCTTGTCGGGTTCAATATTATCGATTTTGATATGCGTGTCCTCGGGCCCTACTTGCTGTGCGATCACCGCCAGTTCAAGGTGTTGGACCTGATGCAAGAGATCGCTAAGGTTCGCGGGCATCGCGT